>DFGU01000098.1 GCA_002371785.1 Bacteroidales bacterium UBA3742 | reverse complement strand
CGCGGGTAGCTATAGCGGCTTCGTTGAGCGCGATGTCCGTAAAGACGATATCGCAACCCTCTTGGGCAAACTTCAGCGCTATCTCGCGTCCGATACCTCGTGCCGCACCGGTAATAAGCGCCACTTTACCTTCTAACAACATATAATTCTAAATTTTAAATTAACATTAACCTGTAACCCATAACCCATAACCTGTAACCCATAACCTTTATTCCTTAACAGGAATCAGCCCATTGGTCTGCCGTATGGTATATTTCGTCATGGTCTGATTGGCATCGAATCCGATACCGCGAATGAGCGTCTCTTTCTGGCGAATGGCTATGGCCGAATCGGAATAGATACGTTCGTTCTTGCGATCCCAGTACAGTTCCTCGGTAAAGAACTTATCGCCCTTGTTGTTCATCGCCCGTACATGACCCCAAAGACGCCATCGTTCGGCTTCCTGGTCATAGTGCGCACGGTCGGCACGAAGCGAAGCTTCTACTTTGAGTTTCTCATCGAATTGCTCCAGCTGTATGCCGTATGGGAAATCCCAGCATGGGGGATTCGACTTGTCATACACCAGCCATCGGGCCGCCTTGATGCGGTAGCGCGTCACGCCCGAATCGCTGATGAGCGTCACCACGTCATGCTCCTCCAGCAGCGGCATGGCCTCACGGTTAGTGATAGCGGCCACCGAGGGATGCGGATCATTGGTAGAACAACTGCTCACCGCCAGCGCGAGTGCGCAGACGATGAGCAGCGATGCCAATAGATGTATGTGACGATCTCGGATCACAGACAATCCTATGGTATGTTAGCGGATACGGGTTGTTACATTCACCCAACCGCCTACGAAGAAGGTCGTACCCTTGAATTCCTTCGGCAGGTCGAAGCGCTCTTCCTTGGTGGGGAAGTACTTGCTATAGGTAGCGATAGCCTGTGCAGCCTTGCTGGCGGTAGAAGGATCGGCCTTAGCTTTCTCAAACATATCGCAAGCAGCCCAGAAGACGGTCTTGTTCAGGATCTTGTCCTTAGCCGAGTTGCCGGGATACGGTTTCGCGGTAGCGTAGCAGTTACCGAGCAGCATGTAGCAACGTCCCTGACCCGGTTTAACGCCGAGCGACTGCTTAGCATAGTCGGCTGCCGACTGATAGCTCTTGGATGCATAGTAGCATTGTGCGATCAGGTAGAGGTAGTCAGCCTTGTCGTTAGCCGAACTGGTCTCGCCGAGAGCTTTCTTGAAGTTAGCGATAGCACCCTGATAATCCTTGTTCTTCAGGCACTTCTTAGCCAAGCCGGCAGCACCCGATCCGTAAGCGTTCTGATCTGCAGGACGCAGGACCTTCATCTGGCTGATAGCCTTGGCATATACGGCCGACTCCTCGCAGTCCATCTGGCGATACAGGGCTGCCACACGGCGCAGAATGGAATAGTCGTTCATGTTGGCATCTACCACCTTGCTATACAGTTCGTCCAGCTTGCTGCAGTCTGCAACGCCCGACTGAGCGAACACTTGGTCGAACCAGTCTTTCTTCTGGCCGGCCAACTCACGGTTAGCATAGGTCGTGTCGTCCACCAGGATGGCCAGACCTACCAATACGTTGTTGTAGTCCTCTACGAAGAGGTCGGCTTTCTCCTGGTTGGTCTTGTCGGCCGTGTAGTTCTCATACGACATGTTGAAGAGCATCTCCAGTGCGGACAGGAACGGCGAAGCCTGGTCGTGCTTCATAGCCTCGTGTAGCCATGCATACACGGTGTCGCGGCTGTATGCCTCGGTGCCCTCGAAGTAGGTCTTGTAGTCCACAGCCTTGGTCGAGAGGATGTAGGAGATCGGGTAACGCTCGTCGTCGCCGAAGAACTGCATACGCTTGTCGTACATATTCATGATCTCGTTGGCGTAGCGGATCATCTCCTGCTCGTTACCTGCGTCCTTAGCATTCTTGTAGAGGGCTTCCAGGATATGTGCACCGTCGGTATAGAGCTGACGCTGGATACCCGGACAGGTGGTCATGACGGCTTTCCATTGCTCGTAAGCAGTCTCATAGTCTTTGTTCTTCAGGCTCTCGTGCTCCAGCGAGAAATAGTCTTCACACTCATCCTGCGGGATCAGATACGGATCTACTACTACCGGTTCTACCGGTTCTTTTTGTTTCTTAGGCTTCTTAGCACAAGCCATAGCCGGGATTGCAGCACACAGCGCAACGGCTAACAGAGTTTTAAATTTCATAATGTATCAGTTTTTTAATGAATAAATAATTTTCACGTGTCTATTGTCTAACGACCAACGACTAACGACCATTTACCAACGACTAACCAATTTCCGTGCCAAACCTTACAGTTTGCGTTTGAAGAACCAGTTTTCGGATACCGACGCATTGATAGTCAGGCGGAGCGAATTGTCCACCAGTCCGGTAGCGCCGTTACCGCGATGCTGGTACTCCAGCGTGGTATTGATCATCGTGCCGGCATTGCGGAGCGGGAATCCCACACCGATGCTGGCCATATAGGCTTTCGACTTGATGCTACTCAGGTACTCGTCGGCGATACTCAGTCCGCAACGCCACTGTACGCGGTCCACGTAGCGGCGTCCTTGCGGGTTGTGGCGATATTCAAAGCCCAGGGCATAGCGGTTGCGGTCCTGCAGACCGCTATAGACGCCGGCATAGCCGTTGTAGAGCGCCGAAGCCATGCATTGGCGCTGGAAGTCCAGACCTACGGTGACGCGTCCTGCCCAGCAATAGCTCAGTCCCGCACCATATACCATCGGCGTTTGGAAGAGTCCCTCATAGACGGGTATCGAGTCGGCGGTCTGGGTCTCTACGGCGATGTACTGACTATTCAGCTTCATCTTGTTCTCAAATATACCGCCCAGAGTGAACGAGTGGTCGCCAAAGGTGTGGAACAGCTGCATACCGTAGCGCAGACGCACGGAGCTCACGGAGAGGATCTCGTCCTGGAGCGTCGAGTGCAGACCCGTCTCGGTGAAGGTCAGCGTACGCGCGTGCTGCACGTCGCCGAACATATAATATACGTTGGCGCCCAGCGCTACCCAGTTGCATATATTGAAACTCAATCCGCCATATACCTCGCTGATACCACCCTCGCCGATGAACGACTTGGTGTAGTGGTAGTCGGAGTTGATCGAGTCGCTGATAGCGATATCATAGCCTACGGAGCTATACGGCAGTACACCGGCCGAGAAGGCGATATAGCGCTTGTAGAGCGGGAACTGCAGGGCGATATACTCCAGGTTTCCGTTGCCCTTGTTGCGCATGCCGCTGGCGTCCTGGTAGCGCGACCACATCGCCGAAGCGGCGATGTCGAACATGAATGTCAAGCTGTCGCAAGCCGTATAGGAGGCCGGTTGAGCCGAGCAGATCACCTTGTTGCTACGCATACCGATACCTACGCTACCCATACCGCGATAGGCAATAGGTACGTTGTCATTCATATCGCCGTATGCATAGCGTGAGAAGGGCGACGATGTCTGGTTTTGCGCCGAGGCCGTGAGGCCTATCATCGCAGCCGCAACCAATAGTATGTACTTTCTAAATCCTTTCACCGTTAAATTTTCACTTTTCACTATTCACTTTTCTCTTTATTGTATTCCAATATTTCGTTCAGTCCGATCAGCACCAGGTTCGGTTCGTGACGGATAGTTCGTTTCTCGCGTTTGGAGTCGCGCACGTTGCGCAAGATATAGTTGGCATGCCCGCCGGTCAGGTAGGTCTCGAAGTGCGGCACTTGGTGCTTGAGCGTACGCATATAGCCCTTCACCTCATAGGCCACACCCCGTATCACGCCGGCAGCGATGGCGTCGCGTGTGTTGCGGCCGAAGAGCGGTAGTAGTTCGTTCTCGTCGGCATCTACGAGGGGCAGCTTCTTGGTCATGCGTTGCAGCATGGTGAAGCGCATCTTCAGTCCCGGTGCGATATTGCCGCCCATGTACTCGCCATCGGCCGACACAAAGTCGTAGGTGATGGCCGAGCCGGCATCGATGATCAGCAGGTTCT
>DFGU01000028.1 GCA_002371785.1 Bacteroidales bacterium UBA3742 | reverse complement strand
TCATCCAGTACCACGGTCATACGGGTCCGGGCTTCTCAGTAGCCTCGATGCTGGAGGTGGCCAAGGCCGGTGGCGACGTGCTGGATGTGGCGATGGAGCCGCTGAGTTGGGGTAAGGTGCATCCGGACGTGATCACCATCCAGGCGATGCTGAAGGATGCCGGATTCCTGGTGAAAGATATCAACATGAAGGCCTATATGGAGGCGCGTAGCCTGACGCAGGAGTTTATCGATGACTTCCTGGGCTACTGGATCGACCCGAAGAACGCGCTGATGACCTCGCTCTTGGTAGGTTGCGGTCTGCCGGGCGGCATGATGGGAAGCCTGATGGCCGACCTGAAGGGTATGCACGCTGCGATCAATGCGAACCTGAAGAAGAAAGGCGAGCCGGAACTCAGCGAGGACGAACTGCTCGTGCAGCTCTTTGACGAGGTACAGCGTATATGGCCGATGCTGGGTACGCCGTGTCTGGTGACGCCATTCTCGCAGTACGTGAAGAACGCCGCACTGATGAACCTCTTCAGCCGCTCGATGGGCGAGAAGGACTTTACGCGTATGGATCCCGCTATGTGGGGCATGATACTCGGCAAGTCGGGTAAGTTGCCGGGCGAGTTGGCTCCGGAGATCGTGGCGCTGGCCAAGGAGAAAGGCTATGAGTTCTACACCGACGATCCGCAGAAACTCTATCCGGATGTGCTGCCGCAGTATATCAAGGAGATGAAGGAGCTCGGTTGGGACCGCGGACAGGACGACGAGGAACTGTTTGAGTTCGCTATGCACGACAAGCAGTACCGCGAGTACAAGTCGGGTCTGGCTAAGGAGCAGTTCCTGAAGGACCTCGCCGAGCGTCGTGCCAAAGCCGGTGTAGTAGTCGAAAGTCAAAAGACCGCTCCGCTCAAAGTCGAAAGCAAATCGGATGACGAGATGGCAGCCGTAGCGATGGCATTGCACCTGGCCGGCAAGAAGCAGAAACCGGGTACGATAGCCCTGCCTATCGTTCGCCCGACAGCATGGAATCATAAATACTTTACATTGAAGTGATTTGAAAATTCGAAGATTTGAAAATTCGAAGATTAAGATTTGAAAATTAAATATTATATACCATATGAAAAAATACAATTTTAACGCGGGACCGAGTATCCTGCCGCAAGAGGTGATTAAGCAGACGGCTGAGGCCGTATTGGATTTTCAGGGTGAGGGGCTATCGATTCTTGAGATCAGCCACCGTGCCAAGTATTTCCAACCTGTAGTGGATGAGGCAGAGGCCTTGATGAAGGAGCTGCTGGGTGTGCCGGAGGGCTACCGCGTACTGTTCCTGGGAGGCGGTGCCAGCTTGCAGTTCTGCATGGTGCCGTACAACATGCTGGAAAAGAAAGCCGCTTATCTGAACACCGGCGTATGGAGCAAGAAAGCCGTGAAGGAGGCTAAGGGCTTCGGCGAGGTGGTAGAGGTGGCACAGAGCACCAACTCGATCCCCAACGACTATGAGATTCCGCAGGATGCAGACTACTTCCATATCACGACCAACAATACCATCTTCGGTACCGAGATCTCGGAGCGCAAACTGCAGGAGATCTATGAGAAGAAGGGTAATGTGCCTTTGGTGGCCGATATGAGTTCGGATATCCTGAGTCGCCCGATCGATGTGTCGAAGTTCGACATCATCTACGGCGGTGCCCAGAAAAATATCGCACCGGCCGGTGTGACCTTTGTGATTGTCAAGGAGTCGTGCCTGGGTAAGGTGAGCCGTTATATCCCGACGATGCTCAACTATCAGACCCATATCGACGGCGGTTCGATGTTTAACACCCCGCCGGTACTGCCGATCTACACGGCTCTCTTGAACCTGCGTTGGCTCAAGGCCCACGGTGGCATCAAGTGGATCGACCGCCGCAACCAGGAGAAAGCCGACCTGCTGTATAAGTGCCTGGACGAGTCGAAGCTGTTCACGCCGACCATCTTGGACAAGGAGGATCGCAGCCGCATGAATATCTGCTTCGTCTTCAAGCCCGAGTATCAGGACCTGCAGGACGACTTCTTCAAGTTCGCTACCGAGCGTGGCATGGTTGGTATCAAGGGTCACCGTCTGGTAGGTGGCTTCCGTGCAAGTTGCTACAACGCAATGGACCTCGAGGGCGTACAGGCACTTGTAGATTGCATCCACGAATACGAGAAATTACATTAGACCGTTTCACTAAAAGAAAAAAGACCGCTATGCTCAAAGAATAAAGCAAATAATGGCTTTGAGTCCCGCAAGGGACGGTCTTTCGACTTTTTACTTTTTACTGAATATGAAAGTACTTGTTGCAACAGAGAAACCGTTCGCGAAGGTGGCCGTAGATGGCATTCGCGAGGTGGTAGAGGGCGCAGGCTATGAACTGGCGCTCCTGGAGAAATATACCGAGAAACAGCAACTGCTGGAGGCAGTAGCCGATGTAGATGCTTTGATCATCCGTTCGGATAAAGTGGATGCCGAGGTGCTGGATGCTGCCAAGCAGCTGAAGATCGTAGTGCGTGCCGGTGCCGGATACGACAATATCGACCTGGAGGCTGCTACGGCCCACAAGGTGGTAGCCATGAATACGCCGGGGCAGAACAGCAATGCCGTGGCCGAGTTGGCGTTGGGCCTGATGGTTTATGCCGTACGCAATTTCTATAACGGCACCAGCGGCACAGAACTGATGGGTAAGAAGCTCGGCATTCATGCCTTCGGCAACGTAGGTCGCAACGTGGCGCGTATCGCGCAGGGCTTCGGCATGGAGGTGTATGCCTATGATGCTTACTGTCCGGACGAGGTGATGACGGCGGCCGGGGTGACACCTGTTCACAGCGCTGAGGAACTGTACCGTACCTGCGGCATTGTGAGTCTGCATATCCCGGCTACGGCTGAGACCAAGAATAGTATCAACCATGATTTGGTGAACCTGATGCCAAAGGGTGGTATGTTGGTCAACACAGCCCGCAAGGAAGTGATTGACGAAGAGGGGCTGATCGCCCTGATGCAAGAGCGCGCTGACCTGAAATACATCACCGACATCATGCCTGTGGCTGACGCGAAGTTCCGCACGCTCTTTGAGAACCGCTACTTCGCAACGCCCAAGAAGATGGGTGCACAGACCGCCGAGGCTAATATCAATGCCGGTATCGCTGCGGCGAAGCAAATTGTAGATTTCCTGGAGAACGGCAATACCCGCTTTCAGGTAAATTAAAAATTAAAAATTAAGAATTATTGAGACGGATAGTTAATATATTGCTATTCATGTTTATGGCGGCGCTCGCTGTAGCGCAAACCCATATCGAGTGCGTCGGCACGGCTACCCAGGTGGTGAGCCGTGGCGACACGCTCTTCTTTTTTGCCGAGGAGGTACATCTGCGCTCCAAGATTGGTGCGGCCGATTGGTACTCCACCAAGACGGGTGCGCTGGTGCAATCGAATGCGGAGGAGATATATCCGGACGATGGCGGCTACTACCTGCGTAAGGCCGGAGTGAGTTATACGCCGGTATATGCCTTCACGTATCCGAACTATGCGCCTACGGAACTGGATCTGACGGTGACGCCTTACTGCCATAAGACCGAACTGAAGTTGACCGGCACGATACCGCCGATCAGTTATATCAATGAGTATGGTACCTCGCGTACGTATGCGCGTGCGTGCTCCATATCTTATACTACCTTGGCCTGGAATACCGAGGCGTGGGTCGACTCGGCTGCGGTGCAGCAGGAGAGCCTGCATACCGGTACCTACCAGTTGCCGGGCATCTATCGCGCAACGGATATTGTGTTGCGTTGGGACGACGAGATAGCCGAGGCGCTGGGGCTGAATGTGGATTCGGTGGTAGCCACGCTCAGCGAACCGCATGCCATCAGCTGTATGCCTACCACCATCACCACCACGCGTGGCGGATCGGAGCGAAGCAATGAGATTGAACGTCCGAAGGAGGCCTCGATATTGAATGGTTCGGCGCCGCTGGAGATTGCTTTCTATAGCAATCCGACGCCGGCAGTGGCCTATTTCTCATGGCGTATCTACCACGGTTCGAACCTGATCGTGCAGCGCCAGGATGCCGATATGCGCTATAGCTTTATGGATCCGGGTGCCTATCGTATCGTGCATTCGGTGAGCAACAACTACTGCCCCTGTGCCGACCAAGTAGATCCGGATTGTCAGCAGGACTCGGTAGAGATCCTGGTGAACGTGTCGGAGTCCCAACTGCTGGTGCCCAACGTCTTCACGCCCAACGGTGACGGCCAGAACGATGAGTTCCGCGTGGTGTACCGTTCGCTGCGTGAGTTCCACTGCTGGATCTACAACCGCTGGGGAAAACTCGTCTATGAGTGGGACGACCCCGCCAAGGGATGGGACGGCACCATCAACGGACGTCCGGCAGCCGAGGGTGCGTACTACTACGTCATCCGCGCGATGGGTACGGATGCCGATAAGAATGCCAAGTATGTGGGCATCAAGGCCAGCTACAAAAAGGGCAAACTGAATGCCAGCGAAGCATTGATAGGCGTCTACCAACTCTCGGGCGACATCAACCTGATACGCGGAACCAAATAGGAAAATTAAGAATTACAAATTATATATGAAAAAAAGCATTCTAACTATGGCTTTAGCCACCACCGTACTGGCAGCTACCGCTGCTACCAATCCGTTCTTCGACTACAAGAACTGGAAGACCCCACACGGCGCGTATCCGTTCAACGAGATACATGCCGAGCATTATATGCCGGCCTTCGAAGAGGCCATGAAGCAGGGCCTGGAGGAGATTGATGCTATCGTCAACAATCCTGCCGCTCCTACCTTTGAGAATACCATCGAGGCCTACGAGCGTTCGGGTGAGTTGTTCTCCATCGTAGCCGGCTGTTTCTACAACCTCACCTCGGCCGAGACCAACGATACGCTGCAGCAGATCGAGATGGAGCTGAGTCCGAAGATGTCGGAGTATTTCTCCAATATCCGCCTGAACGAGGGCCTGTTCCGTCGTATCAAGGAGGTGTATGAGAAGGCCGACCGTAAGAAATTGCGTCCGGATCAGATCAAACTGCTCGACGATGTGTATGAGAGTTTTGCCAACAATGGTGCCAACCTCTCCGACCAGGACAAGCAGACCTATCGTGAGTTGACCGCCAAGCTCAGCAAGCTGACCCTGACCTATGGTCAGAACGTGCTGAAGGCTACCAACGCATGGACGATGCTCATCACCGACGAGTCGCTCTTGGCCGGTCTGAACGACGACACCAAGGATATCCTGCGCAACAATGCCAAGCAGAAGGATCAGGAGGGCTGGATGCTCAACCTCAAGCCGACGACCTATATCCCCGTCATGCAGGACCTGGACAACCGTGACATCCGTCGTGAGCTCTACATGGCCTACAACACCCGCTGCGTAGGTGGCGAGTTCGACAACACGGGCATCATCGTCGAGATCGTCAATACCCGTCTGGCTCTTGCTAAGCTGTTCGGCAAGAAGACCTATGCCGAGAAGTCGCTCCATAAGACGATGGCCGAGACGCCGGAGAACGTCTATCGCTTGCTCGACCAGTTGCGCGACGCCTATATGCCGGCAGCTCGTCGTGAAATAGAGGAACTTCAGGAGTATGCTTCGGCACACGGACTATATACCACCTTGCAACCCTGGGACTTCAGCTACTACTCCAAGAAACTCAAACAAGAGAAATATGCCATCTCCGATGACGACCTGCGTCCGTACTTCGAACTGGAGAACGTGAAGCAAGGTGTGTTCGGCCTGGCAAAACGTCTGTATGGTATCACCTTCAAGGAGAATAAGCAGATCCCGGTTTATCATCCCGAGGTGACGGCCTACGAGGTGTTTGACGAGAAAGGCCGGTTCCTGGCTATCTACTATGCCGACTTCCATCCGCGGGATGGCAAGCGTGGCGGTGCGTGGATGAACGACTACCAGCCGCAGTATGTACAGAACGGTGTGGATCATCGTCCGCATATTGTCAACGTGATGAACTTTACGCGCCCGACGGCCGACAAGCCGGCGCTGTTCACCTACGACGAGGTGCGCACCTTCCTGCACGAGTTCGGTCATGGTCTGCACGGTATGCTCACGCGTTGCTACTACGCTTCGCAGAGCGGAACCAACGTGCCGCGCGACTTCGTGGAGCTGCCTTCGCAGTTCAACGAGAACTTCATCGACGAGAAGGAGTTCCTCGATACTTTTGCTAAGCACTACCAGACCGGCAAGACGATCCCGCAGGAATTGCTTGACAAGATGCATGCCAGCCAGACCTACCATGCCGCCTATGCATGCGTGCGCCAGCTCAGCTTCGGTTACCTGGATATGAAATGGCACTCGCTGGAGCAACCCTTTGCTGTGAACGAGCAACTGGGTACCCAGGAGTCGGTAATCCGCTTCTGCAACGACGCTATGGAGCAGGTACGCGTCATGCCTAACGTGCCCGGCACGCAGATGGCTACCGCCTTCACTCATATCTTCTCGGGCGGCTATGCAGCCGGCTACTATAGCTACAAGTGGTCCGAGGTGCTGGATGCCGATGCCTTCTCCGTATTCAAGGCGGCTGCCAAGAAACGCGGCGGCACGATATTCGACAAGAAGTCGGCGCAGCGTTTCCGCGAGAATATCCTGGAGCGCGGTGGTACCGAAGAGGCCGCTTCGCTGTATCGTAAGTTCCGCGGTCAGGAGCCTACGGTCAACGCCCTCATGGAGCGCGATGGTATCACAAATCCCAACGCAAAAAGTAAAAAGAAGAAATGAAACGTATCGTTTTAGTTCTCACACTTTGTCTTGCGATGCTCATGCCGGCTTTCGGCGCATCGCAAGACACTATTCAGCGTCCGCGCCTGCCACAACGCTACCTCAACTATTCCGGTGTGTCGTCGTTGAACATCGTGAACCTGGGTTATACCTATTCGTTCAAGGATAATATGCACATGATAGAAATCGGTGCCCTGAGCTTCCGCTATATGTGGTTCGGTATGTCGATCCTGAACTTCGAGATGGGATTCGTCAAGGACGAGAATACGGGCAAGCCGACTCTGTCGAAGTGGGTAGGCTATAAGCCGAGTATCCAGTTCTATGCACCTATCTCCAAGTGCCTGTCCATATCGCCGTATGTCGGCACGTCGGTGGACTGTACCTATCTGGGGAAGTACCTTGTGAAGGGCTATGAGTACGACAAGGACAAGAATTTCTTCGTGGATGTGATCGGAGGTCTGTCGCTCTATATGACCTTTGTGCCGCAAGTGCCTGTCGAGATTCGCGCAGAGTATCGCTATCCGGTCATTCAGAATACGCGTGACCCGCTGTCGCAAGGTTTCTACATCTCGGGACACCTCTACTTCTCCAAGCCGTTTGGCATGAAGCACTAAAATGAACCAGTATAACGAAAAAAGCCGTCCTCGCGACGGCTTTTTTTCCATAGGTATTAGTCTGTTATATTTAAGGTACAAAAAAGATTGTGTTGTATTCTTTTTCTTTTGACGGTGCAAAATTACTGCTTTTTTTTCATATAAACAAATATTTTCATATGTTATAAAACATGTTTTTGCCAAAAACGGCATTTTTTTGTGTCAAAATGCTACTTTCGCTCCATTTCCACCACTTCCAGGTCGCGAATTTCGCTGCCGTCGATGGTGAAACGCAGCAGGGTCTGCACCGTTTGCCAACCTTGTTTACCTGCCGCACCGGGATTCATCGTGAGGAAATTCCACTGCTTGTCATACATCACTTTCAGTATATGACTATGTCCGCAAACAAACAGATTGATCCGTTGATCCGGAGCGGCGGCTTTGTTGCGCTGAAACATCGGAATGAGCCACGGGTTATACCTTCCCGGATAGCCTCCAATATGGGTCATCAGCACATTCACTCCCTCTACGCGAAAACGATAGAACTCGCTCAGCGAATAGCGCACATCGCCCGAGTCCATGTTGCCATATACCGCACGCGTGGGCTTGAACTCCCGCAGGGCTTGTAGCACTTCCGCGCTACCTATATCGCCCGCATGCCAGATCTCATCCACGTCCTTGAAATGCTCCAGTATGCGCTTGTCCAGCAAGCCGTGGGTATCGCTTAGCAGACCGATCCGTGTCATTTGCGTGTCAGTTTATCCGTGATCACGATTGCCCCGATAATAGCGGCTACGGCTATCATTAGGAAGAAGGCTACATCCCGCAGATCCAGCACACCGCGCGAGAGGCTGGAGTAGTGGTCCTGCATCAGCACCCAGTACAGCACAAAGCAACTGAGTGCCCCCAGTATGAAGCATACGATCTGGCTCTTGCTCACCGAGGCGCATAGCAGGCCGATAGCCATGAACGTACCGCTCAAGAGGATCAGTCCTATAAACGAACCCAGAAACGCACCGCTATCCAGGTTGCCCATCGGTTCGGCCATATAGGCCACTACGAAGTAGTGCACAAAGCATGGCAGCAGACCGATCAGCACCAGCGTCCATGCGGCCAGATACTTACCCAGCATGATGCGCGTGAGCGAGATGGGCTTCGTGCGAATCAGGTCCCATATGCCGCTCTGCCGCTCCTCGGCCAGCAGACGCATGGTCAGGGCCGGGCATAGCAACATGAAGAGCCACGGACTCAATTGAAACAGACCGTCCACCTGGGCGTATCCCGACTCAATGACATTCCACTGCCCCGGGATCACCCACAGGAATAGACTGATCGCCAGCAGATACAGCCCGATGACGATATACGCTATCGGCGTTGAGAAATAATATCGCAGTTCCTTCAGGTACATTACCTATAACCCGTAACCTATAACCCGTAACCTATAACCCGTAACCCGTAACCCGTAACCTATAACCTTTAACCTTTACGTACCGGCGTCTTGGGGAAGAATATCCAGAACGCGATAGCCACTACCAGCGCGTAGCCGGCAAAGGTGTACCACGACGTTTTCCAACCGTCCCATACCTGGGCAAACTGAGCAGCTTCGCCCAAGGAATAAACGTTCTTATTGACAATAGCCTGTGCAGCGAGCGTACCAATCGTTGCGCCCACACCGTTGGTCATCACCATGAACAGACCCTGTGCGCTGGAACGCATCGAGGGGTCGGTCTCCTGATCCACATACAGCGCACCCGAGATATTAAAGAAGTCGAAGGCAAAGCCGTAAACCACACAACTCAATACGAACAGCAGTACACCCGGCATACCCGGATCACCCATACCGAAGAAGGCGAAACGCAGTACCCAGGCAAACATAGCCAGCAGCATGACATTCTTGATTCCAAAGCGTTTCAGGAAGAACGGGATCAACAGGATGCAAACAGCCTCGCAGATCTGCGAGATAGAAACCAGCATGGTACTATGCTGTACAGCAAAGGTCTCTGCAAACTCAGGAGCGGCAGAGAAGCTACCCAAGAACGGCGTAGCAAAACCGTTGGTGATCTGCAGACTAACTCCCAGGAACATACAGAAGATGAAGAACAGCGCCATCTTCTTCTGCTTGAACAGCGCAAATGCTTTCAATCCCAGCGCCTCTACCATATCCACTTTTCCTTCCGCTTTCTTGATTTCGCAATTCGGCAACGTCAGCGAATAAGCCGCCAACAGCAAGCTCAGACCACCGCTGATAACAAACTGATGTGCAGTAGCTTGGTAGCCCATCAGGTCCACACACCACTCCAAGGCGATGAATCCAACCGTTCCGAATACACGAATCGGCGGGAAGTCCTTCACGGTATCCATACCGGCTTTTACCAGCGCATTGAAGGCTACCGAGTTGGTCAGCGCGATCGTAGGCATGAAGAATGCCACCGACACGGCATATAGCGTGAATAGCGGACCAAACTGAACGGCATTACCGGCACTCAGACCGTATATACCGGCAGCGCCCATGAACAGACCGGCCATCAGATGGCATATACTCAGTGTCTTCTGTGCAGGTATCCAACGGTCGGCCACAATACCCATCAATGCGGGCATGAAGATCGACACAATACCCTGAATAGAGTAGAAGATACCGATGTGCGTACCCATGCCGTGCTCGGCCAGGTAACGACCCATACAGATCAAATACGCACCCCATACGGCGAACTCCAGGAAGTTCATCACGATGAGACGAAATTGAAGCGATTTGTTTTTCATAAGATATAGAAATTTGAAATTAAAAATCTTAAATCTAAAATTTAAAATTCCGAGGTAAAGTGGAATTTTATATGCTTATAGTCCTGCTGCGCCATATTCAGTACATACGCCGAGTCGGCCATGAAGACGTCACGACCCTCCTTGTCATGCGCCATATACTGCGTCTTGCGCTTCTTGAACATGTCCAGTTCGGCTTCGCCCTCCTTGTCGTTCACCTCAATCCAGCAGGCTTTGTACATCTGCAGCGGTTCCCAGCGGCACTTAGCCTGGTACTCATGCTCCAGTCTGTACTGGATCACCTCAAACTGCAGTTGGCCTACCGTGCCGATGATCTTGCGACCGTTCAACTGACTGACAAACAGCTGGGCCACACCCTCGTCCATCAGTTGCGAGATACCTTTCTCCAATTGCTTTTGCTTCATCGGATCGGCATTCTCGATGTATTTGAACATCTCCGGCGAGAAGGACGGCAATCCGCGGAAATGCAGTTCTTCGCCCGCGGTGAGCGTGTCGCCGATCTTGAAGTTACCCGT
>DFGU01000045.1:11020-16060 GCA_002371785.1 Bacteroidales bacterium UBA3742 | reverse complement strand
ATCAAACTCTTCGTTGTAAAATAAAAAATAAATCGTAGCTCAGAATAACTTATTGAGTGTACAGAATCTTCGGGAACAAATTTTTGTTCTGCCCCATCGGAGTTGCCTCCGATAAGACAATTTCTCGTTCTTGTACTACATCTTGATTGATCAATCTTTCAAGGATCATTTTTGCTTGCCCTCCGTTTTTGGAGCGAAAGCGGGTGCAAAATTACTGCTTTTTTTTGACATACACAAATTTTTCTGCATTTTTTTTGCATTTTCTTTGTAAGTCGCTGAAAATCAACACCCGGTTTTTTTCGTCTTTTTGAGCCTCACAGCGCTCTGTAAAGCAAGAGGGCGAAAACGGGTGCAAAGGTACTGCTTTTTTTTGACATACACAAATTTTTCTGCATTTTTTTTGATTTTTTTTTGCAGAAGGAGTCCCTATACGCGTGCGCGCGCGTACCTTATATATAATATAGTCGAAAGTCGAAAGTCAAAAGACAAAAGCGGAAAGTCGAAAGACAAAAGCCGTTAGATATCCGGATTTTAGTTAGATCCAGGGAAAGCGGGTGCGGAGAGAAGCCGTTTTTTGCTCCAGACGGGTACGAAAAGCGGCTGCTTCGGGTGAATCGGGGTGCAAAAAGCGGTGCTGACGATCCAAATAGAGCTGATGAAGCGCCTGCATATCGGCTTTAGTGGCGTCGGAACAGTATGCATCTACGAAGCGCTGGAAGATATAACGCACCGCCTGGTCGGACGGATGGATCATATCCTCGGCATAGAAACGATAGTCACGCAGTTCATCCAGCATTATTTCGAATGCAGGAAAATAAGACCGCTGCGCTGATGGAGTATAGACCGCTTCGCTGATAGAACATAGACGATCCACTGCTTGCAGGAGCGTGGCTTTGGAGAGTTGATTCTCGTGCAAGCCGTCCTTGAGATGACGGATAGGCGAGACGGTGAAGATAAAATGCTTGTCGGGATAAGCAGCCAAAATAGGTTGCCAGGCCGCTACTATCTCCTCGACGGAGAGACGACGGCGCGTAAAACGCGATGCGGGCATCTTATGGCAGTTGGCGACTATGGCGTTGGCATTGGCTTTGGCATTGGTGGACATTTCATACACCCAGGCCGTACCGAAGGTGACGCAAACCACCGTAGCTTCCGATAAGGCGCTCTGCATCAGCAGGATACTCTCTGCACAGCGGGCATAGGTCTGTTCACGTGACGGGGAGGAGAAATCGCCATGATGGGCCATGGAATGGTAGAGACCACCCCACTCTACGAGTTCAGGCACTTCCTGCAATTGCATTGCCTGCGCAATAGAGAGCGGATTGTAGAGCGTACCGAAGGGGTTGGCCGTCAGCCGGAAATAGTAGGTAGCCATACAAGCCGAGACAGCATCGGCAAAACAGGATCCGAGAAAGAGCAGACGGTCGTCGTAGGTAATGGGACGCTCCGCAGGGGCAATATGTACGGGGGTAATGAACTGCATATTACTCGAAGTGCATAACGCGTGCCGGACTGATACGCGATACGATCAGCGAGGGCAACAGCATGATTAAGAAGGAGATAGCGAATACAGCCACGTTGAGCAGTACGAGCCAGAGCCACGGGAATACTATGGGCACAGCATCTACATAGTAGGTGGCAGCATCCAGCGGCACGAGGTGCGTAAAATACTGAAGGGCGCAGAGTCCGAGACCAAGTATATTGCCCCACAGCATGCCCCGGAAGACCAGCATCGAGGCTTGGGCTAAGAAGATGCGACGCAGGAAGTGGTTGTCGGAACCAAGCGCCTTCATGACGCCCACAAACTGAATCGCCTCCAGGATGAGGATCACCAGTCCGGCAATAATACTAAAGCCTGATACACAGAGCATTAGGATGAGTATTACGACCACATTCATATCCAGCAGGTCGAGCCAGGAGAAGATCTGGGGATTGAGATCGCGTATGGTCTGGATAAAATAGGCGCTCTCGTTCCGGTCGAAACGGTTGAAGACGACATCATATAGCGATTCAGCGACGGCATTTATATGACGCGGATCGTCGGCCATGATCTGGAGGCCGGAATACTGATCGGCATCCCAGCCGTTGAGGGCGGTCAGTACCGGTCGGCGGCACCACATAAAGAGTTGATCGAAGTCGGTAAAACCGGTGCGATAGATGCCGGAGATCTGGAATTTGCGCACCCGCACATTATCATCCTCGATGAAATAGCAGAAGAGCGCATCGTCTGTATGGAGGTCGAGCGCCGAGGCCTGGGAGGTAGATATCAGTACCTGCTTATCATCCGCCGGCATCGTTCCCTCCACCAGTCGTGAGGCGACATAGTCGTCCTGTTCGACCGACTTGAGCACGATCCCGAGGAAGGCATCATCGGTTTTGGCGATGCCCGGCTTGGTAATAAACGGCTTAAAATCTGCCATGTATGGCAGATGGCGGATTTGAGAAAGGAGGGTATCGGAGAACGAGATAGGTAGCATCTCGTAGGTATTGTTGTTGTCGAAATTGACGATCTGGACATGTGCGCCAAAGCCGGCTACCTGGTCGGTGATGGTTCGCTTGAAGCCGATGACGACGCACAGCGTGATAAGCATCACCATGACGCCTATCGCTATACCCGCCAGGGCGACACGTATCGCGGGGCGGGAGGAGCGGTTGCGCTTATCCTCGGCGTAGTAAAGCCTTCGCGCGATCCATATTGCGTACGACCAAGACATATATCAAACCGGAAATAGCGCAACCTACTATCAATCCGCAAAGTATATCTCCTGGGTAATGGACACCGAGATACATGCGGGAGTAGCAGTTGAGCAGTACGTATAGCGTCATGACGGCCGTCATCAGCCGGTCACGATAGAATAAGGAGAATAGCAGGGCGCATGCCGCTGTGTTGGCCGCGTGGGAACTGACGAAGCCGTATTGGCCCCCCGTATAACCGTTCACCAGATGGATAAACGGCTGAAGCAGAGGCTCATGCGTAGGACGCAGACGACACACGAGCGGCTTGATAAGTCCGCTGGAGATATAGTCGGAGAGGCCTATGGCAATGACGATAGCCAGGAAATAGACGATGGTTCGTCGCCATCCGAAGCGATGCCAAAGCAGATAGACGAGCAGCGCATAGAGCGGTATCCACGTAGTGGCACGCGAGATGGTCCACATCAGCGTATCAGCCCACGGGGCATGATGACCATTGATCCAAAGCAGGAGGTCGGCGTCTATTTGCAGGATATCAATCATTCAGACAAACGATAGTATGACAAGCTACCACGCCGGCGGTCTCGGTACGCAGACGTGCATTGCCAAGAAGGACTGGTTGGAAGCCATTTTGGAGCGCCAGTTGCACCTCCTCGGGCGAGAAATCACCCTCGGGACCAATCAGCACGCAAAAAGTGGCGTTTTCTATGTCGGAATTGCTGCGAATGGCATTGATGGCATCACGCAGCAACACCCGTTCGCTTTCCTTGTAGCAATGCGCTATAAATTTATAATCGGCTGAGCATGAGCGGATAAAGTCAGAGCATTCGGTTAAGGTATCGAGCTGAGGCAGATAGGCCGTGAGCGACTGCTTAGCAGCCGAGAGAATGACCTTCTCCAGGCGGTCCTGACGCAGGTTTTTGCGCTCAGAGAAGCGGCAAAGCAGGGGTGTAAAGCGGTCGGCACCTATCTCGGTACATTTCTCGAGGGCCCACTCGAGGCGGTCGATATTCTTGGTAGGTGCGATCGCGATATGGACCATGCCGCGATGGTGTTTGGATTGCTTGGAGGAGGAGAGTATTTCCAATTCGCAGTGCTTGGGGTGCGGATTGAGGATACGCGCCTCGTAGAGCATGCCCAGGCCGTCGGTGACGGTCAGCACATCACCCGCTGTGTGGCGGAGCACACGCACACAATGCGCCGATTCCTCTTCGGGCAGGCAATGCGTAGATAGTATGTCGGGCGCGTAGAACAGTTCCATCAGAGTTCGGATTCTTTGAGTCGTTCGGCATTCTCGGCTACTTGCAGTGCGTCGATAACACCCTGAATATCACCATCCATAAAAGCTGGGAGGTTATAGACGGTATAACCGATACGGTGGTCGGTGATACGTCCCTGGGGATAGTTGTAAGTACGGATCTTAGCGGATCGGTCGCCGGTGGAGACCATGGTCTTGCGTCGCGAAGCGATATCGTCGATATATTTCTGGTGCTCCTTGTCGTAGATCTGGGTGCGCAGACGCGAGAGGGCGCGCTCTTTGTTCTTAGGCTGGTCGCGCGTCTCGGTACACTCGATGAGTATCTCCTGCACTTCGCCCGTATTGGGGTTGCGCCAGTTGTAGCGCAGACGTACGCCAGACTCGACCTTGTTGACATTCTGTCCACCGGCACCACCGGAGCGGAAGGTCTCCCACTTGATCTCGCCCTCGTTGATATGCACCTCAAACTCATCTGCTTCGGGCAGGACTGCTACGGTAGCGGCCGAGGTATGGACGCGTCCCTGGGTCTCGGTAACGGGTACGCGTTGTACGCGATGGACACCCGATTCGTACTTGAGGGTACCATATACGTTCTCGCCGGTGACGTTGAAGATGATCTCCTTGTAGCCGCCTACGGCACCTTCGGTGAAGGACGAAACGGTATAGTGGAAGCCGCGCAGTTCGAAGTACTTGGTGTACATACGGAAGAGGTCGCCGGCAAAGAGCGAGGCCTCGTCGCCACCGGTACCGCCACGAATCTCCATGACGACGTTCTTGGCATCCTCAGGATCTTTGGGCAGGAGTTGGAGTTTCACTTCTTCTTCCAGGGCGGGTATCTGCGGTTCGAGTTCGTCTATCTCGGCCCGCGCCATCTCGCGCAGCTCGGGGTCGGACTCGTTGTGAAAGACCTGCTTGGCATCTTCCAGGTTGTGGACGGCATTTTTGTAGCGTTCGGTGACAGCCAATACTTGCTCCAGGGTGCGGTACTCACGGTTGAGACGGACGTAACGCGCCTGATCGGCTATGACAGCCGGGTCGGTAATGAGTAGGCTGACTTCGTGGAACTTAGCCTCCAGGCCTTCTATTTT
>DFGU01000045.1:0-10891 GCA_002371785.1 Bacteroidales bacterium UBA3742 | reverse complement strand
TAGGCTTGCAGGGTGTTCTGCAGGAGGCTGACGATGGTCATGGGGCCGACGCCTCCGGGCACGGGGGTGATATAGTTACACAGAGGGGCAACGGCGGGGAAGTCCACATCGCCTACAAGTCGGTATTTGGCCTTGGCATTGGCATTGGCGTTGGGGATTTCAACACGGTTGATGCCCACGTCGATGACCGTTGTACCGGGACGCACCATGTCGGCCGTGAGCAGTCCTGGTGAACCAGCAGCCACGATGATGATATCGGCCGTGCGGCAGATGGCGGGCAGGTCTTGGGTCTTGGAGTGGCATATGGTCACGGTAGCGTCACCCAGGGAGGAGGCGCTCATGCCAGGCAACGAGAGGTAGGGGCGCTGCATGAGCAGCATGGCTACGGGTTTGCCGACGATATTGGAGCGACCGATGACAACGACGTGACGTCCGGCTGTAGGGATATTGTAGCGCGCGAGCAACTCGCGTATGCCGCGCGGCGTAGCCGATACGATAGAGGGCAAGCCTTGGACGGTTCGTCCTACGTTCTCGGGCGTCAGTCCGTCCACATCCTTGCGGTAGTCGATGGCCGAGAGAATGGTGGATTCGTTGATGTGCGTCGGCAACGGGAGCTGGACGATGAAGCCGTCGATAGCCGGGTCGGTATTGAGGCGCTGGACCTCACGCAGCAGATCGGCTTCGCTGATATCGGCCTCGAGGGCGATACGTTCGGCCTGGAAGCCCACCTCCTGGCAGGCTTTTATCTTGTTGGCCACGTAGGTCTCAGAGGCCGGGTTGTGACCAACGATCACGATACCCAGACGCGGCACGCGTTGGCCAGATGCGTGCAGAGCATCAATCTCGGCGCGCAGTTCGGCACGTATGGTAGCTGCTATTTGTTTTCCGTCTAATAGGGTCATGGGGCGGTGTTATTCTTCTGATTTACTGTCCTGACCGCGGCGCAGGTCCTTAACGTCCTTCTCGGTCAGATACCACTCGTTATGCTTACGTGGCGGACGATAGACGGGTACGGTCTGGCGACGTATCTCGCGCCGCATGGTGGTGTCGAGATGCTGTGCAGCGGCTACGCTGTCGCCGGTAGCCTGGCGCTCCTTCTGGTACTTGTAGTTGATCTTAAGCGGATCGGCATCCAGGGTATTCTCGGGTTCGGGCATTACCATCTCTTTGCAGAGCATGACGAGCTCCTTGAAGAAGGGGCGGAACGGACCGAGCACGAGTACCACGGAGGTGACGATCAACAGCGAGAAGCCGATGATGATTTTCTTGTCGCGTCGCCAGTTGAGTCGTGACGGTCCACTGCTGACGCCTACCTGACGGTGGCGATGGTGGTGATGATGTCTACTGTAATCTGCCACGGGATTTAACGTCGTTTCATTTGTTGTACTTTACGCATCATCTTGGAAGTCTGTTCAAACTGCTTGAGGAAGCGGTTGACCTCTACGATCGTGGTGCCGGATCCGCGTGCGATACGCTCTTTGCGCGATCCGTTGATAAGCGAAGGATTGGACCGTTCGGCCGGAGTCATAGACGAGATCATGGCCTCGATGGGTTTGAAGGCATCGTCGCTGATCTCGACGCCCTTGAGGGCCTTGTCCATACCGGGTATCATGCCCATGAGTTCCTTCATGGAGCCCATCTTCTTGATCTGGCTGAGTTGGCCAAGGAAGTCGTTGAAGTCGAACTGGTTCTTGGCGATCTTCTTGGAGAGGCGACGTGCTTCGGCCTCGTCGTACTGCTGTTGCGCACGTTCTACGAGCGATACTACATCACCCATACCCAGGATACGATCGGCCATACGGGCGGGGTGGAACTGGTCGAGGGCTTCCATCTTCTCGCCCGTACCGATAAACTTAATCGGCTTCTGGACGACGGAGCGAATGGAGAGGGCCGCACCGCCACGTGCGTCACCATCCAGTTTGGTGAGTACGACGCCGTCGAAGTCGAGACGGTCGTTGAACTCCTTGGCGGTATTGACAGCATCCTGACCAGTCATGGCATCTACGACGAAGAGCGTCTCCGAGGGGTTGATAGCCTGCTTGATAGCGGCTATCTCCTGCATCATCTGCTCATCAACAGCCAGACGTCCGGCGGTATCGACGATGAGGGTGTCGTAGCCCAGGCGGCGTGCCTCGTTGACGGCATTCTGGGCCTTGCGGACCGGATTGGTCTCGGTCTCCTCGGTATAGACGGTGGCGTTGATCTGCTCGCCCAGTACGCGCAACTGTTCGATAGCAGCGGGACGATAGACGTCGCAGGCAGCCAGCATGACACGGCGCGACTTCTTCGTCTGCAGGTAGTTGGCCAGTTTGGCCGCGAAGGTCGTCTTACCCGAACCCTGGAGACCCGACATCAGGATGATGGCGGGTTGTCCCTTGAGGTTGATCTCGGCCGTCTCGCCACCCATGAGGGCAGCCAGTTCGTCGTGGGTGATTTTGACCATCAATTGGCCCGGGCGAACAGCCGTCATGACGTTCTGACCGAGGGCTTTCTCCTTGACCTGGTCGGTAAACTGCTTAGCGGTCTTGTAGTTGACATCCGCTTCAAGCAGGGCCTTACGGATATCTTTTACCGTCTCGGCAATATTGATTTCGGTGATACGTCCTTCACCTTTGAGGATCTTAAAACTTCTTTCTAATCGTTCTGATAAGTTATCAAACATAATACTCCAAATTAAATCGGCTGCAAAGGTACAAAAAAAATCTCACATACGCAAGCGTACGCGAGATTTTTTTGAAATTTCAGGCTTCGAGGGCTTGATATAGGATCGCCCGAATGAAGGTGTCGATGCGGTAGTAGTGACGCAATTTGCCCGACTTGTCGCGAGGAGCTTGCGGGTCGGCATCGCCTTTGATTTGCGCCTGGAAGCGAGCTTTGAAGTCGGCGACTTGGGCGCGTTGTTCGGGCGTAGCCTGATCGGGGTTTTTCATCGCCTTGAGAAGGGCTGTTGTTTGGAGCGACGCCTGTCCAAAACGCTGAAGATGAGCCAGTTCGCGACCGGTAGGCGGGTTTTGCTTGTAGTCACGTTTGTGAGCCTGGAAATAGCCCTCCGGCTTGCATTGCTTGGTGAGTGAGCCGTCCGGAGCGTGAAGGTGTTTTTGGCGCACGATCAGTTCGTGCTTGCTGTCGAGTGCACCGAACACTTTGTCGATGCCTGCTGAGAAATCTAATTTTGCCATGATGGTATATGTATTTTGGGTTTAAAATTGCTGTTTGGTGGTATGCTTTTGGGATGAGTTGGTACCGGGCTTGGCTCGCAATTGGCTCAATGACCTACTATTTACGTACTAATAAGCTATTTATGACATATTTATAACGATGTTATCACTTATTTATAATCTATTTATCACCTACTAATAACCTACTTATCACCTACTAATAACCTACTTATTTCATACTTATATCATACTACTCTCTAAACTGGTTGCAAAGGTACGACTTTTTTTTGAGATATGCAAATTTGGGGATGAGATTTTTTCGAAAAAAGATAAAAATGCCGTGAAAAAATGCTTTCGAAAAAAAATCGGCCGCAAGAATGCGACCGAAATGCAAAATGCAGCAGAGCTGAAGCTCCTTGTCGGGGACGAAATCTATGACGGCATGGCATGCCGGACAATGAACGACGTGACTGCCGATTGTCAATCGGCGAAATATGATGAAGAATAAACGCGAGCCTGACGACTCGCGCACGGAACAAAAATACACATCCGGATGATATCCGGAAACAATTGACAAAACATATGCCGGCATCAAATGCCGGGCTAATAGACAGCGTCGGATCCGATCCCGCGGAATGGAAGAAAGGAAAGACAGATTCCCAAATTCAAGAGTAAAAAATGGGCGGAACTCGCGTCCCGCCCTGAATTACAGAAATATTCTATACTTATTGTACAATGCGAAAATCATTTATATCCATCATAAGATTAGCCATCTGAATGTCATAAATTCCTTCCCTATAACTTTCGGTAATACTATAATCATCTGTGTAACGATTAAGAGGAGCTCCGTAAAGTACTTGCATCGCCGGGAAATCAATAGGACTAATAATTTGTCCAAATACGATATAATCCGCATTCTCAACTAATGTTAACGCTATTGAGTCCGAGACACATGTAAGAACATCAAAATGTAAACTATTTATATTTTTATAGCCATAACTATAATCATTATTATTGGAACGGAAATGAGCTACATATCCGTTTTTCTTCGTCTTGTTTATGCCAATCATAGTTAGACGTATACTATCCAAAAAATGGGGGTTTTTCAAAGAGTCTAATACAGCTTGCTTCCATTCAACATTAGCCTGCTCTCTCGTAACTTCATTATTCATAAAATTAGGATGAGTTGCCACAAAAGTGTCCACCAAACATGCAATTGGCTGCTTAGGCACAGTCTGGGTCGTTGTAGTTGGAACAATACAAGAGTTAAGTGCTAATCCGCACCACAAAATAATTAACAATTTCTTCATGGTTTCGATATTATATATTACCCCCTCTAACGCCTTCGGGGATTGGCATAAAAATGAGCGCTCCTTACCTGTCCCAAGGCCGTAGGAAACGCCTATACACCGATAAGTCACGCCCATATAAATTATGGACGCTTGACGACTTATTATTGGTGTATCTATTGAACTTCCTACATTCTGGGACACACAATAAATCGCAAACGCGAAAAAACAATATGTCAGCGCAACGCTTTGCGCTTTGGTTGATCGGTCAAGCTTGGCCGATGCTTTCTTGTTAATCGGTCATATATGGCCGATACATAACTCCGGTTTTACGTCATGGATGGGACGGTTTTTTCAATTCATGGTGCAAAGTTACGACATTTTTTTCATATACGCAAATAAAATTGCGTCGGGGCATGATTTTTTTCGCGCGGACGCACGTAAACCGTAATAGTTCAAGAGATACCGGCTTGGCCGGTCGGCACCGGAGGTAGGTACCCGCCGGAGGCAAAATGGAAACCCCTCCCGGCCTCCCCTCAAGGGAGGAGGGCAACCGGCATCAAATGCCGGGCTAATAGACAAAGGGCGCCGGATCCGATCCCTCGGAATGGAAGAAAGCACACCTCCGCGCTTACTCGCGGAGAAGAAGACGTACTGAGAATGCAAACTCCGGTCTGACGACTCGCGCACGGAACAAAAATACACATCCGGATGATATCCGGAAACAATTGACAAAACATACGCCGGCATCAAATGCCGGGCTAATAGACGGCGTCGGAACAAGCTTGCAAGACCGAAACGCACAGGCGCGTTTAACTCACCGCTGCTCCTCCTTTCCCCACGAAGTATCACTGCGTTAGCACTTCGCGGGGGCCCCAAAGAAAGGATAAACTCCGCGCTTACTCGCGGAGAAGGGGACGTACTATAACACCAAAATGATGCGTTATTTGGTTAGTGATTGGTACATTTCAAAGAGATGAGCGACGCAGTCGGATTCGGTGGTCTCTCCGGGAATGAAACCGTATGCACGCATGACGGCACGGTCGTTGTCCTGATGGGCGCGGCGGAGCTCGGGCGGCATGGTGACTTCGTCATAGAGGTCGGCAAGAGAGCAGTCGGGATATTTAGCACGAGCGTCCAAGATGGCTTGGGCTGTGGCTTCGATCTTTGCCTTCTGCTCGTCGGTCGGTGTCGGCCAGGGGAAGTTGTTATAGACGATGTCTTTGGAGTAGCGATAGTCCGATTTGAGACGACCGCAAACAACACGCATCCACGACATATGGACGTTGGAGGTGAGAATGCCGAAGTGGTAGAGAGAAGCGTTGGGGATAATATGAACAGAGTCGCTACTTAACATATCAGGAGACATATATCCCATAGGAATGTATCTTCTGCGTTCCGAACTAACACGAGGAACTAATAAATAATTTCCTTCGGGCATGTTTTCTACATGAAAATGCGTAGGATTATCTGCTAATTTGACAGTACCGGCACTAGGGCTTTTAAGGCGATACTCGCGTACAGCAAGTACACGTTCATAACAAAGAGGCATCGAGCGCAATTCGGCTGGCGAACAGCCACCAAGCCATAAACAGAAGCGTTTCTTATTGTTGATAAACTCTTCCGCTCCGTACCAGGGGCGGAAAAAAGCGGTGCTCTTGGGTTCTTTCGCGATAAACTCTTGCATTTCTTCTTCCGAGAACAAATAGAACCCACCATCAATAGGCTTATTGCCGATACCTATCTCTGGTACATCACAGAGCGGTTTATTACGGCTCTCAATCCAAACATTTTCTCCATCCATAAGATAGCCGTTGATATTGGTAGCAGGGACGGATTGAAGGTCGGAGATGTATATTCTCTTCGGTCTGACGCCCGAAGCACTTGACAAAGAAGAAAAACCAATAATAACACAATGGACGTGGGCTTTGATGTCGGCTTCGCTGTCCCAACGGAAGGTACGATAGGCGAAGTCAAATCGGATGTTATATTGCTCAAAGAGCGGTTTCCAGAGATTTGCGACTTGCTCGCCTTGTGTTATGGAGTTTGTAGAAACGAGTGCAGCACGGATAGCCGGGTTGGTAGCTATCATTTGCGCCGATTTGAGATACCAGCCGCAGACATAGTCCATATTGCCAAGATTCTTCCATTTCTTACCGAAGATCTCCAACAAGTCATCTTTTTGCGACGGAGCCATCAAACGCGCTCCTACAAACGGCGGGTTGCCCATGATGTAGTTGAGGCGGTCGGGGGCGATGACTTCGGACCAGTCTAGACGGAGGGCGTTGCCCTCGTGGATATTGTGGTAGGCTTTCAGCGGAAGCGTGTCCATGGCAAACGATGCGATACGGGCGGTCTCTTGAAGCATTTGTTGCTCGGCTATCCAGAGGGCGGTGGTAGCGACCGAGACGGCGAAATCGTTGATCTCGATGCCATAGAACTGGTGGATATCCACCTTGACCGGATTGGCAAAATCGCCGATGACGGCTTGGCCTTTGTTGCGCAGGGCGATGACTTGGTTTTCGAGGCGACGGAGGGACACATAACTCTCTGTGAGGAAGTTGCCAGAACCACAAGCCGGATCAAAGAACGTGAGGGAAGCCAGTTTGTCTTGGAAGGCATCGAGACGCTGCCGTTGCTGCTTGTCTTGGGCGATAGATTTGATGGCTTCGAACTCATCTTTGAGGGTATCGAGGAAGAGCGGGTCGATGACCTTATGGATATTCTCAATAGAAGTATAGTGCATACCGCCGCTGCGACGTGTCTCTGGATTGAGGGTGGATTCAAATACGGCGCCGAAGATGGTAGGACTGATTTCAGACCAATCGAAATCATCGGAGGCGTTGGTGAGGATGAGTTCCTTGAGTTCGTCGGTGAACTGTGGAATGACCGGAGAGCCTCCGGAGGCAGCCATTATTTTGTTACTAAACAAGCCTCCATTGACATACGGGAAGGCTTTGAGAACATCATCGAGATACGGGTCGCGCTCCGGGATGGGCGTGTCGAGTACCGCAAAGAGGTCGATCAGCGCACGACGCATGTCCTTGGCCGGATATTGTGCGAGATAGTCGTGGAAGGCAGTTTTCTTGCCGAAAAGGTGCGCGTCTTCCGCATACAAGCAGAACACCATACGCACGCAGAGAATGTTGAGCGAGCGGAGTGTTTCGGGCGCATCGGGTTCGAGGTACTGCTTGAGGAGCAGGTCGTAGATCTTGCCGACGAGTTGTCCGGCCTTGACGCTGACCTCCATCTCGCGCTTGATATGCTCGTTACCGGCTTCTACGAGGAAGGAGAGCCGCTCGTATTCCTTCTCCAAATTGGCGAGGAGGATCTTCTGCGGTTCGTCGTTCGGGTGCTCCAAGTCATAGACCCAGAACTCCGAGAAATTGCAGGTGACAATCCATCGGGGTCGTTGGCTATTCGGGAGCGTATCGGCGTATCGTTTGGCTTGCTGGAAAGGATTGAGGATGCTACCGTCTGACTGCTTGATACCTTCTCCGAGGTTCTTGCCGAGCGACTTCTGCTCGATCATCACTTTGGTCGAGGGGATACGGGCATCGACGAACGAGGTGTGGTCGAGTTGTACCTGTTGCTCGAAGACGATAAACTGCTCCGGGTGCTCAATACCGAAGATTTGGTTAAGAAGGGTGGTCCAGAAGATTTGGCTCTCGCCTTTCTCGTAGCCTTTGCCTGTCCAATGTGCCACAAAGGTGGCGGCAGCCTTGGCTTGCTGTATAGGTGTCATGGTAGCGTTTGTTTATGTTCGCTACTTATCGAGTGACGGGAGGTCAAATACCTATATCAAAAAAGCGAGGGCTTCGCTTACGAATCTGAAGGTATTTGGCCTAACCCATCTTACATAAGTTCCACCCACGCTAAACGCGGGCGTTTCGAACTTATTCGACGTAAGATGTTCTTTAAAATGGCCAAATTTCTCAGAAATCTCGAATAAATAGCAAACGCTAATTAATAATATGTCTGCGCAACACTTTGCGCTTTGGTTGATCGGTCATATATGCGGGACAGAGCCTACATTTATCCGGTTTTACGTCATGGATGGGACGTTTTTTCAATTCATGGTGCAAAGTTACGACATTTTTTTCATATATGCAAATAAAATCGCGTCGGGGCATGATTTTTTCCGCGCGGACGCTCGCAACACTAACGTTCAAGAGACACCGGCTTGGCCGGTCGGCACCAAAGGTAGGTACCCGCCGGAGGCAAAATGGAAACCCCTCCCGGCCTCCCCTCAAGGGAGGAGGACAACCGGCATCAAATGCCGGGCTAATAGACAAAGGGCGCCGGATCCGATCCCTCGGAATGGAAGAAAGCACACCTCCGCGCTTACTCGCGGAGAAGAAGACGTACTGAGAATGCAAACTCCGGCCTGACGACTCGCGCACGGAACAAAAATACACATCCGGATGATATCTGGAAACAACAAACAAAACATACGCCGGCATCAAATGTCGGGCTAATAGACAGCGTCGGAGCAAGCTTATGAGACCGAAACGCACAGGCGCGTTTAACTCACCGCTGCTCCTCCTTTCCCCACGAAGTATCACTGCGTTAGCACTTCGCGGGGGCCCCAAAGAAAGGATAAACTCCGCGCTTACTCGCGGAGAAGGGGACGGCGTCGGAACAAGCTTGCAAGACCGAAACGCACTAGGCGCGTTTAACTTGCCGCTGTTCCTCCTTTCCCCACGATGTATCACTACGTTAGCACATCGAGGGGGGCCCTGGCAAGGAGAAGCCGGTCTGACGGCCGGAGCACAAGGCAGGGAGAATGGACGAAAAATCATCCGGCATCAAATGCCAGGAGAACGAACGGAGACGCAATATGCTCGCCGAGATAGCGGCGAGAAGTAGACAGCCACGTACAAACTCCAATCTGACGGCCGTAAAAACACAAAATATGCAAGCATTTTTGATTTTTTACGTCCAAATCTTGCAAATTTGAATAATTTGTAGTAAATTTGCAGCGAATTATAAAAAGAGCTGTTGCAGCGGATCATGAAAAGAGCAGTATATATAGCGATAGTTTTGGCGGGGATGGCATGCGGAATGCAGGCCGCGGAAAGTGCGTCGGGGGCGGATAGTGTGCCGGTTAAGAAGCGGACGGTGCCGCCGATGGCGTATAGGTTGTCGGGTGCGGCGGGGATGATCATGCCGGACGGGAAGGTGGATCCGTTTGTACAGCGGCCTGTGCTGGGCGGTAGTTTCGCCGTAGAGTTTCTGCCGACGGGTAAGTGGCATTGCCTTCAGCAATGGAATAACGCGTCGATAGGTGTGGGGCTGAGCTATCTAAACCTGGGTAATGACCAGAAATTAGGATCAGCCTTCGCGCTATACGGCTATATGAACCAGCCATTTTATACGGGCAAGCACTTCGGCATCGGACTTCGTCCCTCAGTGGGCGTAGCGGCTATCTCGAAACGCTATGCGAATACGTACGAGGGGACGAGTCTGTACAAAGACCATACAGGCGCTAACTGGTCGATCGGTTCGATACTGAATGCCTACCTGGCGCTGCAGCTATACATGGACTTTCCGATCAAGGACGGATGGGCTATCACGGTGAACGGCGGATGGCAGCACATGAGCAACGGATCGGTCATGCACCCGAATGCGGGGTATAATATCTTTGGAGGCGAGGTAGGCGTAAGGTATCAGCCATCAGCCGTCAGCCATCAGAACCCCGAGCCGGATGTGCCACGGAAGCTGTATGACGGTGTGGATAAGCCGTGGGCGGTGGAGTTGAGTGCGACGGGCGGTATGAAGCAGAACTACTACGCCGACAACCAGAACGGGCAGCAGTGGTTCGGTGCGGCAACGGTGAAGGTGGCGGCCTACTGGGTGCCGGTGAGCATCTTCCGCGTAGGTCTGGGTGTGGATGGTTTCTACGACGGCTACTACGCGTGCGTTAGTAAGGAATTCGCGCCCGCGAACCCGGGAGCGACGGTGACGTACTTCGGCAAGACATACCTGAAGGAGAGCGATGTGAAGAATTGCTTCCGCGTGGGACTGAGTCTGCAACCGGAGTTTATCATCGGAAGGCTGACAGCCGGTCTGCATGTAGGATTCTACGTGTTCGACCCCATCAAGAACCTGGAACCCTATGCCGAAGCGAAAGCGGCAGACCAGGCAGGTACCCCACTCGACCGGGGCATCTTCTATGGCTATGATTTCACGAAAGCCAGCAACTATGAGGACGGCTGGTGCTATATGCAGTTCGTGCTAAAGTACCACGTACTGGATCATATGTTTGTGCAGCTGGGACTGAAGACGCACGGCGTAAGAGCCGAGTTTATCGATGCCGGATTAGGAGTGGCTTTCTGAAAGGCTTTCAGCTTTCAGATTTATGATTTATGATTTCAGATTTATGATTTATGATTTTTGATTTCAAGTTCCGGCTCTGACGATTTGGTCCTCGAGCATATAGAC
>DFGU01000073.1:44680-50140 GCA_002371785.1 Bacteroidales bacterium UBA3742 | reverse complement strand
AGGACGGCTGTCGGACAGTTCCAAAACACAGATTATGAAGATGCTGCGCCAAGTGGACGAGTTGGAGTCTATAGGCGACAGTTGCTATCATCTGGCGCGGATACTGCGCCGCAAACGGGAGAACTGCACAGAGGCGTTCACGGACGAACAGATGCATCACATTACGCAAATAATGACGCTCACAGACACCTCGCTCAGCAATATGGAGAACCTATTGGAGCAAGACAGTCCTCTTACGGAAGACCAGACAGCATACAGCCACGACTTGGAGAATAAAATCAATAACTACCGCAACGAACTCAAATCGCGCAACCTGCAGGACATTGACGCCGGACGGTATAGTTACCAGTTAGGTGTCTTCTATGTGGATTTTATCTGCGAGTGCGAGAGACTTGCTGATTATGTCATTAATATCGTAGAAACCAACGAATAATTAACAAAAAACTTGTATAATTCAAAAAAATGTAGTAACTTTGCAGCCGCTTTCGGAAATGAAAGCGACGTCAGCTCTTTAGACGTTAAATGGGAGGACATATTTTATAGCGCATAGCGCAGACAGGCATATTGCTTCACAAATAAGATTCGACCCTTTCAGCAAGAGCATATGTCCTTGTTATTCGTGTATGTCACGGTCTTCCTGATATTGAGGTTACCGCTAAAAGAAAATAATAGAGTATGAAGAAGATATTTATTATGGCATTTTTAATGCTAACGTTTGCTTTCCATATGTCAGCACAGACAGACTATCGTGAGCTTTTGGTAAGAGATGACAGAACATATTGGGCTACTGCTGCTTCTCTGTTCGACCCTATTAGACATTTTTCAGAATCAGGGATGTGGTTTGATAAAAACGGGGAATTTGAAAGGTATTATGTTTCATTTGAAAATGATACTATGACGACTAAAGATTATGCGTATGATATAGAGGTCTTTGTGTCCCATCGGACATATGAATTGCATCAAGACACAATACTTATTAAGAGGTGGCCAAGTGACCTATCATCTGCCGTCGGACCAAGGGAAGAGGCCGCATATAAAATATTGTATATTACAGAACAAAAAATGTTATTGTTACCATTGACTAAAAATAAAAATGGAGACTGGGTGGAAGATACGGCTCCCCCACACCACACATCTTTTGTTACTGAATATAGGTATATGAAACCACAGGATAGTCCTACAAAGTAGTCCACTTTTCACTTTTGCTACGAAGAGGTACTGCGGCGAATAACATCTTTACCTAATCTTCCGATTGAATAGAATGGCAAATTGAAGTATCTTCATCATCGAGGATTTTTCCGTTGGGATTTCCAATGATTCTTTCTACACCCGACCCCTTACCGGTCGGGTGTTTTTTTCCCCCTTCCTGCCACAAAATCCACCAAAATTCTACCCGCCCGCAATTTTGTGGCAGATAAATTTGCGGGGGTGCTAAAATTCCCGTACCTTTGCATCAAATATTATAAAACGCCGTGTAGCGAGACGAGCTCATCATACACTCGCAGCGGCGGACAGCGCTGTCATAATGTTTTGAAAACGAAATTATTAAAGACATTATGACTCACAACAAAAATTGCATGTACCGTGATCTCGCTATCGAGTTTTACGCACGCAACAGTCAATCTATCGTGGCTATCACCGGCCATCACTGGCCCGACAAGCCCTGGACTTCGCAACCCGAACTGGCACGTCTCCTGACCCAAGAAATCGGACACGAAGTGGATTATCGTAGTCTCTCCCGACAACTCCGCCGTGTGCATCGCCTCAGCCATCTTGTGCGCGAACGCATCGACCAACTCATCTATGATCCCGCTTTGTATCAATGACCGCCGCTATGCAAGACCGACAGATTTCCGTTTACGAGCAACTGGATCGCCAACGCATCCTGCCCGGATCCGATATCCGAGCCCATGAGTTCCTGTTCCGTTGGCACGACATTCCCTGCTGTGCCTGCGGCGAACTGGTGGCCGTCACCGGTAAGGCCAAGAGCGGTAAGACCTACCTCAACTCTATCCTCATGGCGGCTGCGCTGCGCCTGCAGACCGAGAGCCTCCTCGGATTGCAACGCATGCGTCCCGACCCGCTCCGGGTGCTCTGGATTGATACCGAACAAAGCGAGGACTCTACGCTTGAGATACTGCGCGACCGCATTGGTGGCATGACCGGCGCTAAGCCTGATAGCGAACAGCTGTTCGTCTATAATCTCCGTCAGGTTAACTGGCAGGAACGCCAACCCCTTATCGAAGCCGCTATCCTGCGTCATATGCCCGACCTGGTCATCTTCGACGGCATACGCGACATCGTCGGTGATATCAACGACTACCAGGAGGCGCAGAATGTCATCTGCCGCCTGCTCAGTATCGCCTCCTTCAGCCATGCCTGTATCGTCTGTGTGCTCCATCAGAACAAAGCCGTAGAAGACAAGACCCTCCGTGGCGCATTAGGTACCGAACTCCAGAACAAAAGCTTCGAAACCTACGAGTGCGCCAAAAGTATCGACTCCCATATCTTCACCATCACCCAGATTGCTACCCGCAAGTACGACATGCGTTTCAAGCCCCAGTTTACCATCTCGTCCGAGGGCCTACCAGTCCCCTGTTCCAATGTGGCAGATACCGCTCCCTCTGTTTCGCTTCCCGTTAACAAAGAGCGCTTCAACCCCGATTATATCGGATCCGACGGCAAGATCGACAAGGCGAAACTATTTGCTTCCCTTTTAAATGATCATTGTTTGACTTGGAACGAACTTCGGGCGCAGATAATGCACGTCGCTAATGTACGTAGCCCGCACTTTGCGGAGAAACTCATTACGGAAGCGAAAGAGGCCGGTATGCTGGATACAATTATCGACAAAGATGCATTGCGTAAATACACTTGGCGTAGCAAGACTACACTTTTTGACGAGGCTCCCTGAGCCCGTTAGTACTACATACGTACCCTTACAGGGGTAGTATGTGTACGTACTAAGGGCGTCGTTCGGGGGCCTGTCAACCCTCTAACTCCTGCTAAACCAATGTTACTCCCGCGACCTCCCCGCGACCACATCGCGACCCGTCTGTCCGGTAACAAAAAAATTACAAATTACCAACGACTAACGACTAACGACCAACGACTAACGACCAATCCACCCATGCGTATCATCCCTATCATGCCCATAGAGACCCTCTATGGCAAACTCCACCAACACGGCAAGTACTACTTCCGACGCTCACGCTCCGGCCGTATCTTTGCCTGCCGGTGCCCTAACCGCTCCGGACATGTCAAGACGCCTCAAGAGGCGGCTAATCAACAACGTTTTGCACGGCAATATGCCGGCCGACATCAATCCAATTACTAACTAATTATCCCAACATTATGGCTAAAGTAACAATGCTTTCCGGAATAGCAAGTATTTCCGGACGAGTGGGAAACTACTGTTTCCGCACCATGAAATCTACCGGCAAGGTCTATATGCATACCCTGCCCAGTAAGAAACGCTCTCCGCGCCCTGCTGCCACCACCCAGGCTGTGCTCGACCATCGCGAACGATTTGCTCGTACCGCGCATTTGGTGGCGCAGATGCGCAAAGCAGGAGCTACGCTCGATCGAAAGAAACTCTGGAAATTGGCAGAACAGGCACTATGATGGAACGAATCAAACTCTCCGAACTCGCCCAACGCTTGGCCGCGCAAACGGAACTGGCCGACGACCAGACGCCCTCCAAAGCCCTGGGCATCATGCTCTACGGATGGAAAAACAAGCGTCGATTCGGCCAATCCTACCGAAATGCACTCAAACACCGAGACTGGATGTATATCACCGAAGTGATGGACCTAAGTGCGTACGTCGGCATGGATTTGACGAAAAAGTGATTGTGCTCACCTTTCTAAGACCGGTTTCTTGCACCATTCGCTAAAAAGCAGTACCTTTGTCGTCGGAATTGGCTCACGACATCGTTTGCCGTCCTCGACAAAGGGTCGCCGCAATTCCTCCTCTCCCCACTGAACGCCCTAGCGCTAGCGTTCATCGGGGACCCCGGGGAGCTTTCGGAAGATAGGATAATGGCTATGTCGGGGCGTCTATCGCCTATCCTCAGTCTCGACAAGCCAGAAAGGGTTAGTCCGAAAGGCTGCGCGCATCTAAACCAAAAACCTTAACTATTATGGCACGAATCAAACCAATGGCGCTCATCGAGAGTATGAGCAAGAAGTTATGCATGCACTCGGATGTGTATTTTCGCACCAACAGCCAGACCGGCGTGACCTACACCGGCAAACTGTGCAACCCATCCACCAAGGAGCCGACCGAGAACCAGACAAAGGCCAAAACTCGCTTTGCCAAAGTGGCGGCTGCGGTACGCACCATCTTGGCCGGAACGGGCGAACAGGTAGCGAAACTCAAAGCCGAGTACAAGGCACAGAACAAGATCGGAACGCTCTTTGGCTATGCGATGCACAAGCTGAACGGCAACTACGACGCGAACGGAGATTTGATTTCCGATTAAGGATCTCTATCCATCCGACTAGTCGACCAGTCGACCCTGTATCGACCATATATGGGCGATTTTCCTCGCCCGCATGGTCTCTAGTACGACTATTACAACTAGAACACTAAAAATTTTTATCGCAATGAAACAACGTTTATTGTCGCCGGCTTTTCTGTCTCGGTCACAGACCGTCCGGCCTGAAAAATATCTAACGACCAACGACTAACGACTAATGACTATCATTATGAAACAACGTTTATTGTGCCGAATGTTATTCGGCGTCCTTATCGCGACGAGTCTCGCCCTCACCTCCTGTAACGTGACGCGGATCGTGACCACCTCGTCTGAGTATTTCCAGCGCGGCGACACCACCGTAGTCATCCAGACCCGCACCGTCGAATCGTACGACGGCACGAAAAAGTAATCGTGCCCTCGCGGCTAAGAAATAATGGGGCCCCCGAGAATTTTAATTCTTGGGGAGAGGAGGAGCAGCGGTGAGTTAAACGCGCTTAGTGCGTTTCTGTCTCACAAGCTTGTTCCGACGAAGAAGCCCTAAGCTTCAACGAAGAGAGGCGACCCCGCAAGGTCGCCTCTCCTTATTATATACGCATACGCGTATTACCATTGCGTGCCGAGCATACGGAGGTAGGATTTGTAACGCCACTGTGCGTTCTCCTGAGCGGCGGCGAAGAGCTCGTCGGCCTCTTTCGGGAACTGCTTTGCTACGGAAGCGAAACGCACCTCACCCTTGAGGTAGTCTTGGAACTTATCCCACTGCGGCTCTTTGGAGTCGAGCGAGAACGGGTTCTTGCCTTCTGCCTCGAGCTGCGGGTTGTAACGCCAGAGGTGCCAGTAACCGCACTCTACGGCTTTCGCCTCTTCGGCTTGGCTCTTGCCCATACCGGCTTTCAGACCGTGGTTGATACACGGAGCGTAAGCGATGATGAGCGACGGTCCGGGATAAGCCTCCGCCTCGCGGATAGCCTTGAGGGTCT
>DFGU01000073.1:44362-44618 GCA_002371785.1 Bacteroidales bacterium UBA3742 | reverse complement strand
CCTTGAGGGTCTGAGCCTGGTCAGCACCCATAGCGATCTGCGCTACGTAAACATATCCGTAGGTGGTAGCGATCATACCGAGGTCTTTCTTACGAACGCGTTTACCCATAGCCGCGAACTTAGCGATAGCGCCAAGCGGCGTTGCTTTGGATGCCTGGCCACCGGTGTTGGAGTACACCTCGGTATCGAGCACGAGGATGTTGACATCTTCGCCGGAAGCGATGACATGGTCAAGTCCGCCGTAGCCGATATCATA
>DFGU01000073.1:43490-44276 GCA_002371785.1 Bacteroidales bacterium UBA3742 | reverse complement strand
TCCACTGGCTGCGTTTAACGATATGGTCTTTCTCAGCGAGGATAGCCTTGCAGGTGTCGCAACCGCATTTCTCCATAGCAGCCACCATCGGCTCGTAGAGACGGTTGGTAACCTCTGCGGAGTTCTGGTTCTCCAGCCACTCTTTGAACATCGCCTTGAGTTCGTCGGAGCAGTCCTTGCACTCGAGACCTTGTTTCATGAGGTTAGCGAGGCGCTCACGCAGTTTGCGGTGGGCAATCTGCATACCGAGACCGTACTCGCAGAAGTCCTCGAAGAGGGAGTTGGACCAAGCAGGACCGTGACCCTTCTCGTTGGTGGTGTACGGCGTGGACGGAACAGAACCGGAGTAGATAGAGGTACAACCGGTAGCGTTAGCGATGATCTCGCGGTCGCCGACGAGTTGGCTGATGAGCTTGAGGTACGGAGTCTCACCGCAACCGGAGCAAGCGCCGGAGAACTCGAAGAGCGGCGTAGCGAACTGCGAGTTCTTGACATTCGAAGCGATGTCGATGAGGTGTTGCTTGGTAGCTACGTGCTCTACGCAGTAATCCCAGTTAGCAGCCTCGCCGAGTTGGCTCTCGAGATCAACCATAGCGAGTGCCTTGCCTGTCTTCGGATTACCCGGACAAACGTCAACACAGTTACCGCAACCGAGGCAGTCCATAACGCCTACCTGCATACGGAAGTGCATACCCTTCATGGCAGCCGGAGCCTTCATCTCGCGGGTAGCAGCACCGTTGAGGCCTGCGAGCTCCTTATCATCGAGCACGAACGGACGGATACAAG
>DFGU01000073.1:43232-43445 GCA_002371785.1 Bacteroidales bacterium UBA3742 | reverse complement strand
GACGGATACAAGCGTGAGGACAAACATACGCACACTTGTTACACTCGATACAGTTGTCTGCGGTCCAAACGGGAACGAAAGCAGAAACACCACGTTTCTCGAACTTAGCAGTTCCTGCAGGCCATGTACCATCCTCGATGCCCTTGAACGAGCTAACCGGAAGGAGGTCACCGTCCTGACCGTTGATCGGACGAACGACCTTGGTGATGAACT
>DFGU01000073.1:42745-43156 GCA_002371785.1 Bacteroidales bacterium UBA3742 | reverse complement strand
AGTCCTTAGCGGGATCAGCAGGCAGTTTCGACCATTCGGGATCGATGTCGAGTTTCTTGTACTCACCACCGCGATCGACAGCTGCGTAGTTCTTATTAACGACGTCCTCACCCTTCTTGCCGTAGGACTTAACGATGAAGTGCTTCATCTCCTCAACCGCTTTCTCAACCGGGATAACCTCGGTGATGCGGAAGAAAGCAGACTGGAGGATGGTGTTGGTACGGTTGCCCAGACCGATCTCCTGTGCGATCTTCGTAGCGTTGATGTAGAAGACGTTGATTTTATGGTCTGCGAAGTATTTCTTTACCTTGTTCGGCAGGTTCTTAACCAGCTCGTCGCCCTCCCAGATGGTGTTCAGCAGGAAGGTACCGCCGTCCTGCAGACCGCGGGTCACATCGTACATGTGGAGGT
>DFGU01000073.1:42483-42670 GCA_002371785.1 Bacteroidales bacterium UBA3742 | reverse complement strand
ACGTGGCAAGCCACGAAGTTAGGCGTGGTAACGAGGTAAGTGGAGTGGATAGGCTCGTCGCCGAAACGGAGGTGCGAGCAGGTGAAACCGCCGGATTTCTTACTATCGTAAGAGAAGTAAGCCTGGCAGTATTTGTCGGTCGTGTCACCGATGATCTTAACCGAGTTCTTGTTAGCACCTACGGTAC
>DFGU01000073.1:42262-42419 GCA_002371785.1 Bacteroidales bacterium UBA3742 | reverse complement strand
TCTTGTTAGCACCTACGGTACCGTCAGCACCGAGGCCGTAGAACTTAGCCTGGAAGAGCGAAGCGTCACCCATCGCGATCTCCTCGCCAACCGGCAGAGAAGTGAAGGTGAGGTCATCGTTGATACCTACGGTGAAGTGGTTCTTCGGTTGCGGCAG
>DFGU01000073.1:33556-42119 GCA_002371785.1 Bacteroidales bacterium UBA3742 | reverse complement strand
TAACGACCGCCTACAACGAGCAGGTCTTTCAGACCGAGTTCGTCGAGTGCGTCTTTTACATCGAGGTAGAGCGGTTCGCCGTTAGCGCCCGGCTCTTTGGTACGGTCGAGCACGCAGATACGTTTTGCGCTCTTCGGCAGTGCCTCCTGCAGATACTTGAGGCTGAACGGACGATAGAGGTGTACGTTGATGAGACCGAGTTTCTTGTTGCCCTTGGCAGCCTCGTAGTCGATCACTTCGCGGATAGCCTCGCAAGCCGAACCCATACAGATGATGATGTTCTCTGCGTCAGCAGCGCCGTAGTAGTTGAACGGACGGTACTCGCGACCGGTGATTTTGCTGATCTCCTTCATGTAGTCGGAAACGATGTCGGCTACGCCGTCGTAGTAACGGTTGCAGCTCTCGCGGTGAGCGAAGAAGACATCGGGGTTCTCCGCCATACCGCGCATCTCAGGACGCATAGGCGACAGAGCACGCTCACGGAACTCCTGGAGTGCCTTGTAGTCAACGAGCGGACGGAGATCCTCCATATCCATCGCCTCTACCTTCTGGTACTCGTGCGAAGTACGGAAACCGTCGAAGAAGTTGAGGAACGGTACGCGGCTCTTGATAGTAGCGAGGTGAGCAACACCTGCGAGGTCCATCACCTCTTGTACGGAAGCCTCAGCGAGCATAGCGAAACCGGTCTGGCGGCAAGCCATGACATCCTGGTGGTCACCGAAGATACAGAGCACGTGCGAAGCGAGCGTACGAGCCGATACATGGAAGACGGTCGGGATGAGCTCACCGGCGATCTTGTACATGTTCGGGATCATGAGGAGCAGACCCTGCGAAGCCGTGAAAGTGGTGGTCAGCGCACCTGCGTTCAGCGAACCGTGAACAGCACCTGCTGCACCGGCCTCAGACTGCATCTCCTGCACGAGTACGGTCTCGCCGAAAAGGTTCTTGCGACCTGCGGCTGCCCACTCGTCCACGTTCTCTGCCATCGGCGACGACGGCGTGATAGGATAGATAGCAGCTACCTCGGTGAACATGTAAGCCACATGTGCCGCAGCTGCGTTACCATCCAATGTTAAGAATTGTTTTTCTTTTGCCATTGTTGTTAGAATTTATTGTTGAGTTAGTTGTTGGTTTGCTAGTTTTCTAGAATTCTAGATATCTAGATTTCTAGTTGTTTAGTAGAGGAAACCTAATAGCCACAAGGGGATGGCGTTGCCCAGGCCGAGCTCTATATTGCCGATCATGGTTGGACGGATATAGTCGCGCTGGTCGTTCTCGCAACGCACGTCGAAGTAGAACTTGTTATCGACTACGAACATGGCGTTACGTTCGGTAGCGTTCACCTTGTGCGCACCGTGCAGGCACATATAGAAGAAGGTCTCGTATAGCGACTGGTCGTCCAGCTGGCGCGTATGAATCATGTGCGCCAGGTTGGTATTCTGCATATAGACCTTCACGGGCTTGGACGGGAACTGCTTGCCCTGCATATAGAGCAGGTTCAGCAGGCGTGCATCCTTGAGGTACTTGATATAGTTCATCGTGGTAGCACGGCTGAGTTCGATCTCGTCGGAGATGTTGCTGATATTGAGTGCGCAGGGCGTCTCCTGGAGCATGATATAGAGCAGTTTGCGCAACTTGTGCAAGCAGGCCACGTCGATCTGCTTGATCATGAGTACGTCCACCTCCAGAATCATGTTCATCGTGCGATTGAGCGCCTCCTCGAAGTTGCCTTGCTCCAGATAGACGGGATAGTAGCCGTGCTCCATATAGTCTCGGAGGTACTTCAGCGGGTGTACGTGTTCGCACAGTTCACGCGTGATGGAGGCATGATTCTTGAGCACCTGCTCCAGGGTATAGACGGGCAGGTTGAGTCCGGTCTGCTGGTTGATATACTCGCGGAACGAGAATCCGCGGAGGTTGTACATCTTGACGATCGAGGCGATATCCTTGTTGTCCTCCACGAGTCGCATGACGGGCGAGGCCGAGAAGATGATCTGCAAATCCGAGAAGCGGTCGTGGCAACGGCGCAGTTCGCGCGACCAGTTGGGGTACTTGAACATCTGGTCGAGCAGCAGCACACGTCCACCGCTCCGGTAGAACTCGCGGGCAAACTCGACGAGGGAGTGCTCGGTGAAATAGAAATTGTTGAAATTGACGTAGAGGCTACGGCGCTTAGGCTGCGTACCGCGACGTTTGCGACGCTGCGCATCCTCGGCCAACTCTTTCTCACGCAATTGCTTGGCATGCCAAAGCAGGAAATCGGTCTTCCCCACTCCGCGACCTCCCTTGATAGCAATGAGGCGATCGCTCCAGTCGATGTCATCCATCACCTTACGATGCATAGGCATTTGCGCCCGCTCGATGAGGTAGTCGTGAATCTTAAAAAAGGCTTCTAACATGGTATGGTATGTCGTTTCATTTGTTTCACGCTGCAAAATTACAAAAAAAGAATGGATTTTGCAATATGTAGTTTGCATTTTTTACAAAAAAAATGCGATTATACCCTTTTTTCGTCAATTATTCCACATTTCTGCACAAAAAAAGGAACCGCCAAAGGCAGTTCCCTCGGTTGTAATACCCCGCGGGGATGCTTACAAGGAGATAGCACCACTGGGGCAAACATCTGCACATGTGCCACACTCGGTGCACACATCCGGATCAATTGAATACTTCTCGCCCTCAGAGATAGCACCCATCGGACATTCGTCAATACACGTACCGCAAGCGATACAATCATCAGAAATTTTGTAAGCCATAATATATAAATTTTAGATTAAAGACCGTTTCACTGTTAGACCGCTTCGCTGATAGACCGTTTCACTGATAGACCGCCCCTCGGACTGATAGACTAAATCGGTCTATATTCTATCAGGCGCAGCTGGTCTATACTCTATCAGGCGCAGCCGGTCTTTTCAATTTTCGGTGCAAAGATACAACAAAAAATTGACACTACCAAATTTTAGGGATATTTTTTTGCTTTTTTCTTTTTTCTTTCGACTTTCGACTACTTTTTCTTTTTCACCGTAGCCAATGCTGCAGCCAGTTGGGCGGCGGGACCGGTGAGGGATTTGTCGGTCAGTCCCTTGCGCTTGGCAAAAGTGGTCCAGTCCTTGGCGCCACTCTCCCTATTTATGGGGAGTCCGAGTTGGAGAAAATGGCAGTAGGCGATAGCGAGGGCATCGGTAGCATCAAGCTTCTTAGGCATTTGTTCGTCAGGGATATGCAGGAAGCGCTGGAGCATACCGGCCACTTGCTGCTTGGAGCTATGACCGTTGCCGGTAATGGCCATCTTGATCTTCATGGGCGAGTACTCGTTGACGGGGATATCCCGGCTGAGTGCTGCAGCGATGGCAACGCCCTGTGCGTGGACGATCTTGATCATGGTCTGCGGGTTCTTGTCCACAAACTGGGTCTCGATAGCCAGAGTGGTAGGTTTATAGCGGTCGATGAGGTCGCACAGGAAGAAGAACTCACGCTGCAGACGCGGGTACTGTCCCTCCAGTTTATGCACATCGAGCACATCGAAATCGACGATAGAGACTTGTTGTCCCTCCGTGTCCAGTATCGCCCAGCCCATAAAGAGCGTACCAGGGTCGATACCGAGGATGCGATGATGGTGAACCAGTTTATTCTGCATCGGGTTTTTCCGGCTGGTTGTCAGGCGTTTGTTCGTCGCGTTCGTGGGTACGAATCAGTCCACGGATAAAGACCAGCACCGCACCGGCGATGAGCACGTAGTTGGCCTCCGGTTCCATGTCGCGCAGACTCATCACGGCACCCGCCAGCAGCACCAGCATGCCGGCGATAAGCCAATAGTCGGATTTACGTAGTCGTTTCATATCAATCGATAGTATCGTCCTTCACAATATAGACATCTTCCTCATCGCAATGCATCAGGTAGTGCTCGCGGGCAAAGCGTTCGAGGCTATCCTTGTTGGCGCGCAACTGGCGCATACGCTCGTCGAGCTGGGCGGTACGATCGCGGTACTGATCGCGCTCGGTACGCAGACTATCGATGACCTTGGCGCGCTGCAGACGTTGCACGGCACTCTGGTTGCCCACAAAGACCATCACTATGCCGAAGATGAGCAACACAATGATATACTTGTTAAGTATATATTTGCGGGTAATTTCCCACACTCGAGCCCAATTAATCTTGTTTTCTGACATTGTTTTGCGATTTTCGACTGCAAAGTTACGCAAAAATTTGGAAGTGTGCAAACTTTTTTGTAACTTTGCACGCTAAATGAATAAAAAAAGTGTAAATTCTCGTGCCATGAGACGATATATACTCTCTTTTATCCTAATTTCGGTTTGCGCATGCGCGCTGGCGCAGACGCACATCAGCGTGGACAATCCGAGTAGTTGGACCGGCGAGGCCCTGCGTCCGTATATCAACCAGACAGTGATTTTTGACGTGCCGATGATCGTATGCGGCAATGCGAACGGCAACTATACCGTCTCGCCCTGGCGTAAGTTCCAGCCGGAGAGTCACGGCTATATCGGTACAGCCGACTACAACGCCACGGTGCGGGTGAACAACAACTGCATGTTCTCTATCTCGGGCATCAGCGGTTACCACCGTTGCGGCGAAAAGATTATCGGACTGAAAGTGAAAGTGAACAGCACCAATAGCCTGACCTGGCAAGGCGGCACATGGAGCGGCAACACGCGTGCCGACCTGGAGAAAGGCATACCCGACCTGGGCGACTACCGCCTGCTCATATGCGGATTCAACCTGGAGAACTACTACATGACCTGGGGTTCGATGGGTGCAGACAGTTACTCGGAGCACCAAGATCAGCGCGCCAAGATCAGCAAGGCGCTCAAGAAGATCAATGCCGACGTGTACGGACTGGTGGAGCTGCAGCAAGGCGATGAGGCAGTGGAGGAGATTGTCAACGACCTGAACCAAAACTTGCCCGGACGCCAGTATAAGTACTTTCACGATGCTGCTACGGGTACGTTCCAGAAAGTGGACTATGTCTATGACGCCAACAAAGTGGAGCCTGTCGGTCAACCGGCCAAGACGGATGTGGAGGTGCAGAATCGCAAGAAGATTGTATGTTTCCGTGAAATAGCTACCGGCGAACGCTTCAACTACTCGATCAACCACTTCAAGGCCATGAATACCGGCGATGAGGATCGCCGCGTGAATGAAGCGAGAGCCGTAGTGGAACTCTACAACTCGTACAGCGGTAGCAAGAACGTTCGGGACAAAGACCTGCTCATCATGGGTGATCTGAACTGCTACGCCTACACCGCACCTATTAAACTCTTCATGGATAAAGGATTGATAGATCTGCACCGCGCCTTCCATGCCGACAGCAGCTATAGCTACATGTTCAGCGGTCTGGCCAGCTATATCGACCATGCCATCACCAACGAGACGATGTATCGCCAGGTGACCGGTATGGCCGGCTATCACATCAATTCGGACGAGGACGATCGCTACAACTACCAGAAATCGAGCGACCTGAGTATGTTCCGTTGTTCGGACCACGACCCCGTGCTGGTGGGACTGAAACTGGATAGTACGCTCGTGTATGACCCCAGCCCGTCGATCAACAGTGAAGAAATACTGGAGCATAACCTGCACACCATGACCATCCGCAATGCGTATATCACCGAGAGTCCGAGCTACTACGCCATCTACACGATGCATGGAAACAAGGTGGAGATGCAAGCCATCACCAGCAGTTTTCAAGAAGTGCAATTGCCACAGACATCCGGCATGTACGTGTTCTATATCTACTTTAACGGACAAGTATATCAACGCAAATTTATTGTGCCCTGATGGATCTTTTCTCTGAAATAGAAAACCCTGAACGTGAGGAACTACGTGCCTTGCGCCGCGAACTGGAGGAGCAGAACTACAAGTACTACGTTCTGAATGCACCTACGATGTCGGACCGTGAGTTCGACGAGAAGATGCATCGCCTGCAGGCCTTGGAGGCACAATACCCCGATATGTTTGATGCGTCCTCACCCACTCAACATGTGGGTTCGGACTCAGGAAATACGTACACTAACATTGTTGTCTTCAATAATGAGAAACCTAAGAGCAAGGCATTTGAGCAGGTGAAGCACCGTTATCCGATGCTCTCGCTGGCCAACAGTTATTCGCGGGAGGAGATCGAAGAATGGGTACGTAAGTTGCCGGCGGGGGTAGAGATCGTATGCGAACTGAAGTACGACGGACTGAGTATCTCGCTTTGGTACGAAAAGGGCGTACTGGTGAAAGCCCTCACGCGTGGCGACGGACAGCAAGGGGATAATGTGATTGAGAATATCAAGACCATACCGTCCGTTCCATGGCGCATTGAGCGCGAGGATGTGCCGGAATGGTTTGAGCTCCGCGGCGAGGTGCTGCTCCCCTGGGAGCGTTTTGAGGCGCTGAACAGAGAACGCGAGGAACAGGAAGAACCGCTGTTTGCCAATCCGAGAAATGCCGCCAGCGGTACGCTGAAACTGCAAGACCCGCGTGAAGTGGCGCGCCGCGGACTGGACGCATACCTCTACTATATGTTGGGCGAGAACCTGCCGGGCACAACGCACTACGAGCGACTGGAGACCGCCAAGGCTTGGGGCTTCCATATCTCGGATGCCATCAAGGTATGCCACTCAGTAGATGAGGTGATGGCGTATATCGCCTACTGGGATACCGAGCGCAAGAACCTGCCTGTCGCAACGGATGGTATCGTGCTGAAAGTGAACAACCTGGCGCAACAGGAGGAACTGGGCTATACGGCCAAGACACCCCGTTGGGCCATTGCGTATAAATTCCCGGCAGAGAAGCAATTGACGCTGCTCCGAGAGATCACGTATCAGGTAGGCCGCACGGGTGTTGTAACACCGGTAGCAAATCTGGAGCCGGTGCAACTAAGCGGTACGATGGTACAACGCGCTACGCTGCATAACGAGGATTTTATCCGCCAACTGGATATCCGTCCGGGCGACCGGGTATGGGTAGAAAAAGGGGGAGAGATCATCCCGAAGATCGTCGGTCGTGCCGACCGAAATGATGAAATGAGCGCGACTGCATCGCTCAATGATGGAATGATGTATTCCTTCCCCACCACCTGCCCGGAGTGCGGAACTCCGCTCGTGCGGGTAGAAGGTGAGGCAGCATGGCGGTGCCCGAATGAGGCCGGCTGTCCGCCGCAACTGAAAGGCAAGATAGAGCATTTTGTCAGCCGGAAGGCCATGAACATAGACGGTCTGGGGGCTGAGACAATCGACCTATTATACCAGAAGGGTTTGTTGCATAACATTGCGGATATCTACGACTTGAAGTTGGAAGATATCGCGGCGCAAGAGCGACTCGGCGAGAAGAGTGCGCAGAATATCCTGGACGGCATTGAGGCATCGAAGCAGGTACCCTGGGCTCGCGTGCTGTTTGCACTCGGCATCCGCATGGTAGGCGAGACGACGGCCAAGAAGATAGCACGACGCTACAATACGATCGATTCGTTGCAATGGGCCACCACGGAGCAGCTGTGTGGCATAGAAGATGTAGGACCACAGATAGCCGACAATATCGTAGCCTACTTCAGCGACATGGGCAATATGGAGATCCTGGATCGACTGCGCCGTGCAGGCCTGCAGATGGAAGGCGAGGCAGCGCCCGAACCTACCAGCGATGCGTTGGCCGGACAGACCATCGTGATTTCCGGTACGTTCAGCCAGCACAGTCGCGACGAATACAAAGCCCTCATCGAGGCGAACGGCGGCAAGAATGCCGGCAGTATATCCAAGAAGACCTCGTTTGTGCTGGCCGGCGAGAATATGGGTCCTGAGAAACGCAAGAAAGCCGAATCGCTGGGTATTCCGCTCGTGAGCGAGGAGGAGTTTTTGGAAAGAATAACACTATAAAACCAAGATATGAACAAGATCAGAGCATTTATTTTTCGGTTTTTTCAACGCCGTCAACCGGCGCGCAACGTGCGCTTTCCGCGCTACAACCAGGTGCGCAGCGTGCTGATCATCTATGAGAGCGATCTCATGGAAGACAACCGCGTGGTGACCGACACCATTCGCAAGCGCCTATTGGCCGACGACAAAGATGTTGTGTTGCTGGGCTACGCCCCAAAGAAGGAGATACAGTCCCCTATCCTGCCCCAGAGCCGAATTATGGGTCAGAAGGATCATAACTTCTTCGGCATACCGCATAGCGACTTGATCGAGTCGCTGCAACGTCGTCAGTACGACCTGCTCATCGACCTGACCCAGACGCCTTCGCTGCCGATGGAATATATGACCATGTATGCCCGTGCTGATTTCAAGACCGGCATGCAACGCGACAACGGTTTGCTCGACTTCATGATACAAACCGAACCGCAAGACAATCCGCTCTTCTTGTTCGAACAAATTATTTACTTCTTAAAGCAAATCAAAAGCAATGACTAAATTATACGGACTTGGCACAGCCCTGATCACCCCTTTCACGCCGGAAGGTAAGGTAGATTTTCCGGCACTCGACCGCCTGCTGGACCGCCAGTTGAGCGGCCAGATCGACTATATCGTTGTACTGGGTACAACGGGTGAGGCGGTGACATTATCC
>DFGU01000073.1:0-33443 GCA_002371785.1 Bacteroidales bacterium UBA3742 | reverse complement strand
CCACTCGTGCTGGGCGTGGGTGGCAATTGCACCGCCACGGTATGCGAGAAACTGCAAACAATGCACGATGAGCTGCTCGAGAACTATGCGGCCATCCTCTCGGTTTGCCCGTACTACAACAAGCCCTCGCAGGAAGGACTCTTCCGCCATTTCAGCGCAGTGGCCGAGGCTTCGCCCGTGCCGGTGATCCTATACAACGTACCCGGACGCACCGGTGTGAACCTGCTACCCGAGACCGTCATGCGTATCTACGAGGCGCATCCCGACAAGATCATGGGCATCAAGGAAGCCAGCGGCAACGTGGAGCAAATAAAGCATTTGATTGAGCTATCAGCCATCAGCCATCAGCCATCAGAACTCCTCGTTATTAGCGGCGATGACGGTATCGCTTGCGAACTGATGGAAGCAGGAGCTGCAGGTTTGATTTCCGTAGCCAGCAACGCCTTTGAGGCCGACTTCCACCGGATCGTTCATGAGAAGGACGCTGCCTTGCAAGCCCGTTATGCCAATATGATTCGGCTGCTCTTTTGCGAAGGCAACCCGTCGGGCATCAAGACCGTACTGGCCAAACAGGGCGTGATCGCGAATGCCTTGCGCCTACCGCTGGTGCCGAATAGCGCATCCGTACAAACTGAGATAGAAGAAGAATTGATTCGATTGAACAAATGATGTTTCGAAAGAAGCTATATATTATAATGTTCGTATGCGCATGCACGTACGTGCTCGCGCACGCGGAGGAGAAAACCGAGATGATGCCATTCGGCAATTTCGATTCGTGGGCTACACGTTATATCAAGGAGTCGTTTATCCTGGGCGGCGAGACCAAGGCGCACTACTCGATTGGTCCGCGCGAGACCATTCAGGGTCCTACCCCGCTACCTAAACGCGGTAACTCGCCCTGGGGGACGAGCAATGCCTATGCCAAGGTGCTGGGCGTGGAGACGGTCACCGTACCGGTCACGCCGGAGAAACGCGGTAATGGCTATTGCTGTAGGATGGAGACCAAACTGCATCAGATAGGTGCTATCGGCATCAATTTCAATGCCGTAGCCACGGGAAGCGTCTTTACCGGCGTCGCTGCCGATCCCATGACCACCGAGTTCACCACCGATCCTCGCGCAGCGATCAATATGGGTGTGCCGTTCCGCAAACGACCCGTAGCCCTGATGCTGGACTACAAAGCCAAGATCCTGAATGGCGAGGTGACCTACGCCAACGGCACGACCGTTTCAAAACGTCCGAACGAACACGATGCCGCGCAAATCATCCTGCTGCTCCAGCATCGCTGGGAAGAGAACGGACGCATCTTTGCCTATCGTGTCGGAACGGCTACGGAGCGTATCACCAAGAGTACGCAGAACTGGGTGAACAACCATCGCCTGGATGTGCGATACGGCGATATCACGTCGCAACCGAATTACAAGCCCTGGGAGGCACTGAGCCGCAAGACCCACAAGGCCCGCAACAAGAGCGGACGGATGGTGTTCGTAGAGGAGAAAGGTTTCCGCGCGGATGTAGAACCAACGCATATCATCATCATGATCTCCTCCGGTTGCCTACCGCCCTTCACCGGATGCGTGGGGAATACGCTGTGGGTGGATAATGTAAGGCTGGTTTATTAGTTGAGGAGTGAAGGAGAAAAGGAGTAAAGGAGTTGGAGATATACTAAAATAGGCTGTCCTCACGGACAGCCTATTTATTGATTCGGTGTAAGAATCAGATCTTAGCTTTCTTAACGATAGCCTTGAAAGCAGCGGGCTGATTCATAGCGAGGTCGGCCAGCACCTTGCGGTTGATGACTACACCTGCCTTCTTCAGACCACCCATCAACTGGCTGTAGCTCAGACCCTCGAGGCGAGCAGCAGCGTTGATACGCTGGATCCAGAGAGCACGGAAAGTGCGCTTTTTGTTCTTACGATCGCGATAAGCATACTGGAGACCCTTCTCCCAAGTGTTTTTGGCAACTGTCCACACATTTGCGCGTCCACCAAAATTGCCTCTGGTGAGGCTCATGATCTTCTTACGACGGTTGCGCGAAGCAACGTGATTTACTGATCTTGGCATAGTTAATACTTAATTTTTGGTGGTTAGACAATTAGCGGAGCAGAAGCATTTCGCGTACCGAGCGAACGTTAGCCTTATCAACGATGGCTACGTGGGTCAGGTTACGTTTTTGTTTCTTTGTTTTCTTGGTCAGAATGTGACTCTTGAAAGCGTGCTTACGCTTGATTTTACCGGTTCCGGTAAGAGTAAATCTTTTTTTAGCACCGGAATTAGTCTTTACCTTTGGCATTTTTTTAAAATAATTATAATTGTTAATACTATCCCCTCGGGCAGCCGATTCTGTAAGGTAGGCCCGATAGGGGTTTTTCTATTTTACTTCTTAGGCGAAAGGAACAATATCATTCGCTTTCCTTCCAACTTAGGCACTGCCTCCGGACGACCGAACTCGGCCAGATCCTCGGCAAAGCGCGCCAAGAGCAACTCGCCCTGCTCCTTGAACACAATAGAGCGGCCGCGGAAGAACACATAGGCCTTCACCTTGTTGCCATCCTTCAGGAAACCCTGCGCATGCTTGAGCTTGAAGTTGTAGTCATGATCGTCGGTTTGCGGTCCGAAACGGATCTCCTTGACCTCCATCTTCTTCTGATTGGCCTTGGCTTCCTTCTCTTTCTTCTTCTTGGCGTAGAGGAACTTCTGATAGTCAACAATACGACAAACAGGCGGCTCCGCATTGGGAGATATCTCAACCAGGTCCAAATTCTGATCATCGGCCATACGGATAGCCTCCTGATACGAATAGACACCTTGCTCTACATTGTCGCCTACGAGACGAACTTCACGAACGCCCACGATCTTCTCATTGATACGGTTGGGCATCTCTTTGATCACGCGACCACCACGCGGACGCGGTCTGTTGGGGATTGTTCCTATAGTTTTTTCCTCCTAAAATTGGTTAATATTCTCCTTCTATACCAAGCGTCTATACGCCCGCGCATAGAAAAATCGCACAAAGGTACAACATTTTTCTGAAATACACAAATATTTTGTGCATTTTTGCAAAAAAAAGTATTTTTTTCTGCATTTTACTTGCACGCGTGAAGTATTTTTTGTAACTTTGCACCCAAATTGGATAAAAACGGAAAATAACTAATTAATTTGATATACCATGAAGAAGTATTTCATTCTTTCCACCTTCGCGCTGGCGCTCCTGTTCGTCGGCTGCAAAGAGACCCCCTACATCGATGCTCCGGGTACGAACAATGAGTCGATCCCTGACACGTTGCCTACGGCAAAAGATCCTACGCCTACCCCCGATCCGGAAGGTTTTATTGTGCCGGAAGGTACGATCAACGTATATGAAGCCATCGAGATTGCTAAGAAGTTGCACGGCAGCGAAGTAAGCGCCGAGAAATACTTTATCAAGGGCTACGTGACCGGTTTCAACCGAAGCGATAAATTTAGTGAAGACTTCCCGAAATACGGTAACGACTTCGTCTATATTTCGGCTACTGCCCCCGATGCAGAGGTGCAGAGCAAGAAGCAGTTCTATGCCTATCGTCTGCTGGGTAAGTTTGGCGCCAAACTGCCTGATTTGGACTGCGTTAAGGAGGGTGACTTCATCGTGATCAGTTGCTATCTGACCAACTACGGCGGCGTCTATGAATCCAGCGGAGCATGCTTTGCATACCTGAGCAACAACGCCCACTTCAACGAGGTATTCCCCGCCTTCCCCGGATGCCCGGATCCCAAAGAGGGAGAGATCAGCGTGACCGAAGCCGAGCGTGTTGCCTTGACGCTGGCAAGCAAAGCCACCTCGGAAGAGACCTATAAGGTGCGCGGCGTCGTTACGAGCGTAGATGTAGTGGATCCGTCGTACGGCAATGCTACGTTCAACATCTCGGACGGTCTTTCGTACGCTACGTGCTACCGTCTGAAAGGCAAAGGCAATAGCAAGTTCACCAACGCCAATCAAGTAGCGGTGGGTGACACGGTGCTTGTCAATGCCAAGATCCAAAACTACAACGGCACGTGCGAACCCACGCAAGGCTACGTAGAGGAGTCCACCAATCCGAACTTCTAAGTCGCGGAAAATACTATTTCATAGAGGTCGTGCCACGGGTGCGACCTCTATTTTGGCAAAAAATGCCACTTTTTTATAAAAAAGAGCCCCGAAAATTTGTGTATGTCAAAATTTTGTAGTAACTTTGCACGCTTTTTATGGTGAAATGGGAATACCATGCCCCGAAAAGCATCCATTATACCGTATAAAATATAAATAAAATACAAAAATGGCAACACTACAAAAAATTAGAAATCATGGCGCACTCCTGCTGATCATTGTGGGTCTCGCTATGTTGGCATTCATTCTGGGAGATGCCATCAACTCCGGTAGTAGCTTCCTGAACCTCAAAAACCGCAAGGTAGCGGTCATCAACGGTCAGGATATCACGCCGGAGGACTATCAGGCTATGATCGACGAGACGACCAAGCTGCTGGAGATTCAGTACAACCGCAACAACTTCGACGAAGAGACCACCGTGCAGATTCGTGAGCAAGTATGGCAACAAATGCTGCTCAACGAGTTGCTCAGCGCACAGGCAGAGGAGATCGGTCTGGCCGTTACCGACGAGGAGATCGACCAGATGATCGAGAAGAACAAGAGCAACCTGCCCGAGGAGTTCATCGAGAGCCGTGCATTCCGCATGAGCATCTACGTAGAGAACCTCCAACGCAAGTATCAAATGCTTGTGCAGAGCCTGATTCGTCCCAACTCGCTGGATGCTGAGTTTGCATACGAGGCACGCACCAACATGGCCAATGCACAGTACGTTATGGCGCCCTACTCCGCTATCGCAGACAGCACCATCGAGGTGAGCGACAGCGAGCTGAAAGCGCTGTACAACGAGCGCAAGCACCTCTTCAAGCAGAAACCCAACCGTGAGATCGCATACGTCCTCTTTGCAGACGCTCCTTCTAAGGAAGACTTCGCAGAGGCCGAAGCTGCCATGAAGGCTGCACAGCCCGCTTTCCAGAACAACGGTCTGGATACCCTGGAGTATATCAAGCGTGACATCGACCCCAAGACCGGTCTGATGTACGAGCAGGCAGAGTACTCGTCTGTTACCATTCCGGAGCAGTACAAAGACTTCGCTTTCGGTGCTACCGCTCAGCAGGGCGCTTACACCGACATCGAGTTTGCTGACGACACCTACGCTATGGCACGTATCGTTCGCTCCAACTATTTCACTTCCGACTCTGTGAAGTTCAAGCTCAGCCTCGTTGGCGACACCACCGTTCCTGCACAGGAGCAGTGGGTACGCATGGAGGAGCTGCCCGACTTCATCAAGGATAGCGTCAACAAGACCCCGGTTGGTCAGCATTTCACGCTCAAGAACCAAGATCGTGAGGTAGCTTACCAGGTTGACTCGCTCACCACGCCAACCCGCAAGGTGGAACTGGCAGTGCTCAAGGTGGATGTACGTCCGTCGAGCAAGTCGCACAACGCTAACTACAACGTAGCTAAGCAGTTTGCCGTAAACAACAAGACCGAGGAAGAGTTCCGTGCTGCAGCAGAGAAGGACGGTCTGACCGTTCTGCCGCAGGCTAATCTGCTCTCGTCGGCCCACAATATCGGTCAGGTTCAGCAGAGCCGCGAGGTGGTTCGCTGGGCATTCCAGGCCGAGGACGAGGGTACGGTAAGTGACGTATTCGAGTGTGGCGATCAGTTCGTAGTAGCTGTACTGGTAGAGATCAACGAAGGCGACTACGCTTCGCTGGAGAAGGTAGCTCCGCAGCTTCGTCCGGAACTCATCAACCGCAAGAAAGCTGCTCAGCTCACCGAGCAACTCGCCGGCAAGTCGCTGGCCGAGGCTGCTAAGATTGCTAAGGTTGAGGTGGCTCAGGCTGATAGCGTGACCCTGGCAAGTTATATGTTCGGCGCTGCCGGCGTAGAGCCTGCTGCACTGGGTACCGCGCTCGCACAAGCTGCCAACACCGTTAGCGCTCCCGTAGAGGGCAACCAAGGCGTCTTCGTCATCAAGACCACCGCTAAAATGAAAGCTCCGGGTGCTGAGAAATTCGATGCCAAGGCTGAGAAGCAGAGCCTGCAACAACGTTATATGTACGCTGCTTATCAGGCGCTGAATATCCTTGAGCGCAAAGCCGACATCAAGGACAATCGTGGCATGTTCTATTAATCGCGCACACAATGCATACACGCACGCGCGAATATAATAAGGAGAGTCTCCCTTATAGGGAACTCTCCTTTATGCTACAATTATGACAAAAAATAGTACTATATCTCCTTGGTTGTGGGTACCGACGCTCTATTTTACAGAAGGTATCCCCTATTTTCTGGTCAATAGCATCTCGGTGATGCTCTTTGCCAAGATGGGCGTGCCCAACGGTCAGTTGGCTTTTTTCACCACCCTGCTTTATTTTCCGTGGTTCTTGAAGGGACTATGGAGTCCGTTCGTAGATATCCTACGCACCAAGCGCTGGTGGATCATTGCCATGCAGGCATTGCTGACCGCACTGTGTATCCTGCTGACTATCACACTGCCCCACCCGGCCGCTGACACCATTGCTGCAAAGGCCACCACGGTCGGCACGTTCCGCTTCACGCTCATCCTGTTCATCATCGCCGCCTTTGCATCGGCTACCCACGACATAGCAGCCGACGGCTTCTATATGCTGGCGCACGACCGGAAGAGCCAAGCCGCCTTCGTCGGTATTCGTTCTACGTTCTACCGCATCGCAGCCGTCTTCTCACAGGGCGTACTCGTCTATATAGCCGGATACATTGAAAACAAAACCGGTAATATACCGCTCTCATGGCAAGTCACGCTGGGCGTCACGAGCGTCATCATGCTGCTCGTCACGCTCTACCACTCCTTCTTCCTGCCACGTACCGAAGCCGATTGTCCGCGTGAAGTGAAAGACTACCGCGGCGCTTTGCACGAACTGGGCGAGTCGTTCGCCACCTTCTTCACCAAGCCGGGTGTAGGACTGGCTATCGCCTTCATGCTGCTCTACCGTCTGAGCGAAGGCTTCCTGGTCAAGCTCTCGCAACCCTTCTTGGTGGATACGCGTGTCGCCTCCGTACGCGACGGGGTCATCCTGGGCGGCGGACTGGCTCTTAATACCGACACAGTCGGTCTGCTGTACGGCACCATAGGCGTCATCTTCCTGCTTTTAGGTGGCATTCTCGGCGGTATCTATATCGCCAAACGAGGTCTGAAACGCTCCATTTGGCTCATGGCCGCCGCACTGACCCTACCCAGTTTTGTCTATTGTTATCTGAGTATGGCGCAGCCCGAATCGCTATGGATCATCGGCACGGCCGTCAGCTTCGAGCAGTTCGGATACGGATTCGGTTTCACGGCCTATATGCTCTATATGATGCATTTCTCCGAGGGCAAATACAAGACTGCACACTACGCTATCTGCACGGCCTTTATGGCCCTGAGCATGATGATCCCCGGATTTGTAGCCGGTTTCATTCAAGAATCAGTGGGTTACTCGGTTTTCTTCTGGATCGCCAATAGTTGCAGTATTACCACGTTCGCGGTAACGTACTTTGTGTGGAAAAGATTAGAGAACTAGTAGACTAGAAAGCTAGTAGACCAGTAAATTAGATAAAAAAGTAAATACTATGAACAAGCGAATCATTCCCGACGCAATTACCAGTTGCAACCTGCTGTGCGGTAGCATGGCTGTCTATATGGCAACGCAGTATGAGTTTCTATGGGCTTTTGGCTTGATCCTGGCCGGTGCCGTCTTTGATTTCTTCGACGGTCTCTCGGCACGTCTCTTGAAGGCACCCAGCCCGATAGGCATCCAACTCGACTCGCTGGCCGACGATATCACGTTTGGTCTTGCCCCCTCAATGTTGCTCTTCTGCTACCTCAAGCCCCTACTCGGCTGGTGGGCCGCTATAGCGCTGCTCATGGCCGCTTTCTCGGCGCTGCGACTGGCCAAATTCAATGTCGATGAACGCCAGCACGACTCCTTCATCGGACTCGCTACGCCGGCCAACGCCATCTTCTGGGGTGGTGTATGTGCCATGCCCTATGCGATGCTGGCCCACGACTGGATGGCTTGGGTACTGCTCGGTCTGTCGCTCGTGAGTTGCTATTTGCTCAACGCAGAGATACCCTTCTTCAGCTTCAAGAGTTTCCGCAAGGATCGTCTGACCATCATCCTCTTCCTTTGCGGATGCCTCATCCTGATCGGTTTCTGCGTACTCAAGGCCTGCTTGGCACATCATATCGAGTTTGCGTTCTTCGCCGGCGCAGCCTGCATCATATGGTATGTTGCCCTCAACCTGCTCATGCTTTGCATGCCGAAGAAGAACTAACCATCTATCCCGCTACCCCATGAGAACACGCACCCTATTCATAGCCCTTTGTCTATCCGTCTCCATGCTGGCGGACGAGATACCTGTCGGCTACTACGATGCCATCCAAGGCACACAAGACTCCGTCCTGAAATCGACGCTTAGCCTCATCGTTCGTGGCGGCACCCGATACGAATATGGTATCAACCAGTACCATAGCACCAACAACCCGCCGGAATGGGTAGCCGGCGACCTGAAAGCCTATGGCACCTGGCAGGCCTTGCCCTTCACCGATCGCAAAGCGGGAGGCGTCGTGTGGGATATGTACTCCAACTGCGTACGCTACTATCCGAACAAACTCGGCGACTCCGGCTGCTCGCTCAATATAGAGCACTGCCTGCCTAAGAGTTGGTGGGGAGGAACAGTCAACGAAGCCTACAAGGACCTCTACAACCTCAATCCCTCCGACCAACGCGCCAATAGCCAAAAGAGCAACTACCCGCCCGGCCATGTGAAAAACGCTGATAAGTTCGACAATGGTTCGTTCCGCATCGCCAAGGCCAACACCTCCGGCTATGGATATATCTGTTGGGAACCCGCGCCGGAATACCGAGGCGACTTTGCACGCACCTATTTCTATATGGCTACAGCCTACGAGTACCTGACATGGACCGCCTATCCGCAGTTTATAAGCGACGCAACCTACCTCATGTTCTCCGACTCGATTCAGCAGGTACTGCTCGATTGGCATCGCGCCGATCCCGTCAGCGAGAAAGAGCTGTGCCGTGCCGACCAGATATCTTCTATTCAGGGCAACCGCAACCCCTACATCGACTACCCGGAACTCGTGGAATATATCTGGGGCGACCAAAAAGGTCAAGCGGTGGACCTCAATACCCTCACTTGCGCTTTTGCTACCGGCTTCTGTCCGGACGACATGGGCGAACCCGAGCCCCAGATCTACGATACGCTGATCAACCTGCCGGCCATCACCGCGGCGCTGGTCAACGCCATACCGGGAGGAAGCGCCAACAACGGTATTCAATCCAACGGCAACGCGTCCATCACCATGGGCAAATCCTCGACAGATGGGGAAATCAGTTTCAGCGGCTTGCATTTGACCGACTCCGCCATCTTGGCTTTCCGCGCCTCGCCCTACAATAGTGCGACCAGCATGCAACTGGAGATCTATCTGAATGAGACGCTGGATACAACCATCCTGGTAAACGTACAACAAGAGACACGTCATGAGGTGCGCTATCGCATCCCCGTTCCGGCCGAAACTACGAGTATTCGTATCCTGTCCGTGGGAGGTGGCACGTCCAAGCGTGCATGCATGCAGGAACTGTATCTGCTCACGCCCAAACAGAATACAACGGGCATCACTGCACCCTCTTCCTCACCAACCGACGCCAGCAAGCAGCTACGCGACGGAACGGTTGTTATCCTGCGAAATAACGCCGTTTATACCCCTTTAGGGCAACAAATCCGCTGAAAACGTCAATTTTTACACATTTTCCGCGAGAATGTGCACGCGCGCGTAAGGAAAAATTTGTAATTTTGCAGTCGTTATTGGATACACTGCAAATACACATAACTTTTTTTAACCAATATGAAAAAACAACTACTTAATTTGCTTCTCCTCGGAATGCTGACCACCCTCTCCATGGGGGCGAAAGCAGACACCGTTGTGGAAGGACAATCCACGGAAGGCAAGGACTTCTGGGTAACGTTTATGCGAGCCGATCAGAATGATCACAGTGACGCAACCGACAAAGCTGTAACATTGGCGCTCACCGTCTCTGCCAAAGAGGAGTGTGATGTTACGTTCACCAACCCCAACACCAACGAGACCGTAAACGAGCACCTCACTGCCGGCGAGATCAAGGAGGTGGATTTCTACACCGGTGACGCCAGCGACCTGGCTCGTACGCGTACCGACGCCCAGAAAGCAACGATCACCTGCTACACCTACTACCCCGACTCGGTTGACAACTGCGCCATCCACGTAGAGGCCACAGCCCCTATCTCGGTTTTCGCCAGCAACCGTCGTTCGAAATCATTCGACGCCACCAACGTGCTGCCTACCGCTTCGCTGCTCGATGAGTACCTGATTCAGACCATCGCTCCGTCCGACCATGGCGGTTCGCCGCAGGGTACGCATTTCTGCATCATCGCCACGGAAGACAATACGGTAGTTGACTACTGCCCCACGGTAGAATTGCAATGTATCAAAGATGCCAAGAGCGCATATGACTTTACAGGCGGCGTTGGACTAACTCCGGAGCAGATCGCTTTGGCCAACTGGCAAGTAGGCGACACACTGCATACACCGGTCCTGAACAAAGGCCAGGTATATTACATCTGGACAGGCAACTATAGCGGCGCTTCGGCCGACTTATCCGGTACATGGGTCAAGGCACGCGCTAATAAGAAGATCGCTGTCTTCCAGGGTGCTCCCCACACCAACCTGCCCGACCAGGTGCGCGACCGCGACCACCTCTTCTCCCAAGCTATGCCCGTACAGTATTGGGGTAACACCTTCGTCATCACCTCTTCGCTTACGCGCGGACGTGACATCATTCGCGTCATGGCTCGCGAGGATGGTACCGAGGTGTTCATCAACGGCGAACTGAAGCACACCTTCAACTTCTCCAGCGACCCCAAACGTACGTTCGAATTCCAAATCGGTGAGACAAACGTCTATTGCTCCGATAAGAACCACAAGGGCAACCTCTCCGCCCCGCTGGTAGCCGACAGCAGTTGTTACATCACGACCTCTTGCCCCGCTGCCACCCACCTCTTCATGGTAAGTAACACCTACGACAGCAAGATCAACGACGTAGAATCTACCGGCAAGGGTGACCCCGCTATGGTTTGGGTCAACCCCATCGAGCAACGTATCAACGACATCACGTTTGCTACCTACGGTTCGTCCAATACCCACTACTTCAACGTAGTGACCGACCAGGCCGGCGTAGCTTCCATGAAGCTCGACGGCGTGGATATTTCCGCCGACTTCCACCCCGTAAGCGGTAGTAACAATGCATGGTGGTTCGCACGTAAGAACATTACGTACGCTACCCACCGCCTGACCGGTAACACCGGCTTCATCGCCCATGTTTACGGCTACGGCGACAAGGAGTCCTACGGCTACTCTGCCGGAGGTGCTACCAAGCCGCTCACGCAGTTTATCACCATCAACGGACAGATCTTCAGCCCGGATACCGAGAACACGCTCTGCGGTGAGGATACCATCAAGTTTGCTTGCCATCCGGACTATGAATACAATAAGATCGAATGGTATTTCGGCGACGGCCAGAGCGACCTGACCAACAAAGACTCCGTGCCCCACTACTACGCTAACTCCGGTGTCTACAACGCCTACGTACTCATCTATCGTGAGAGTAGCAACCTCTGCGCCGGACAGAACGCCATCGATAGTATTCCTATCAAGGTCACCATCGGACGCTACCAGTTCTCTATCGACAACATTGAGATCCCCTGCCCCGAAGACGGCAAGGCGTATATCGGTAAGGTATACTACAGCAACGAAGGCAAGGTCAACCTCCACGGTGACAATGTGACCATCGAGTTCGATGCTGCAGCTAAAGCAGCCGGCTTCAAGGATTCGGAGTTGGTCATCAACGATGACTACTTCCAGATCACCATCCCTAACGGCGCAGTGCCCGACACCTATTATGGTATCCACCTCGTCATCACATCCGAGTGCGGCGGTGCAGACACCACCATGCGCTTCATGGTCAGCTACGACAACGACGTCATAGACCAACGCTATGACGATGTACTCGGTCTTAAGACCGCATCTTTCACCGGCAAGACCCTGAGCGACTTCCAGTGGTATCGCACTTCGGACAGCACCGCTATCCCCGGACAAGTATCTGCCGTACTCAACTTCTACGACATCCCCTATGGCGGTGACATTGACGAAACCTACTACGTATGCTTCACCATCAACAAGGGACAAGCATCCGAAGTCAAGACATGCGCTTGCGCCAAGGCATTCAATACCAACGGACAGCAACACCAGTTCGCTCCCGACTCCGTCGGAGGCCTGACCATCACAGCCACCTACTCCATCCTGGCCGGCGACAAGGTATTTGTCAATGCCAACTACGGCGGCAAGTCCGATATCGAATGCTACGCACAGTGGATCACACCCAACGGCAAAGTTTACCAAGACCTGCAGTTCACCATCCCCGATGGCGGTTGCACGATCGATACGCCCAAGGAGACTGGTCTTTACCTGCTGCGTGTTTACACCGACGGCAAGAGCCGCAGCTTTAAGATTTTGATTCAATAACTCGTAGCATAGGAGATTAACACAATGAAAAAGTACATTCATATTTTCGTATTAGCCGCTTTTCTGCTCAGTCTTTCTATGCCGGTAGTGGCTACTTCCGCCAACGCTGCAACCGCTGTAGCGGCTGCTCCTAACAACAAGGACAAAGCCAAAGCAAAACAACAAGCCGAGAAGGCTAAACAGCAAGCTAAAAAGGAAAAAGAGAAAGCTAAGAAGGCCAAAGAGAAGGCAAAACAACAAGCCGAGAAGGCCAAAGCGCAAGAGAAAAAGCGTCAAGAGGTTGAGAAGAAGCGTCAGGACGCAGAGAAGAAGCGCAACAAGCAAGCCGAGGCTCGCCAGAAAGAAATCGATAAGAAAGCTGCTGAGAAACAGCGTATCATCGACGAGCGCAACAAGGAGATCCAGAAGCGCGAGGCCGCTGAACAGGCACACGATGAGGCCGTACGTCGTCGCTGGGAGCGCAGCCAACGCGAGCAGCCCAAGCACTTGTTTAACGTGAGTCTGCGTGCAGGCTATGCAGCCCTCATGGATAAGATTGATCCTACCGCTGACGGTACGCTCTGGGGGGCCGGAACGCTCAACCAGGACAACGCACTCCAGCAACTCATAGGTGGACCCGGTGCAGGACTTCGCCTGGGCTACGAGTTGGAATACAAGAAATTCCGCTTCGAGACCGGTATCGACTTCGACTATTTCAACTCCACATCCAAATACGGCTTCACGGCTACGCGCCAGGATCTGAACTATTCGGGTACTACCTACAACTACCTGTTTGACAACATGCGCGAGATGCGCCACGCCGGCTACGTAGGTATCCCACTCATGTTCGGTGCACAGTTCAACCGCTTCTATTTCCTCATCGGTCCCAAGGTTTGCTACGGCTTCACGCTCGGCAACTACAGCCAGAAAGGACAATACGATATCACGGTCAACGATCCGTCCCTGCTCGAACCCTACGGTATGGGCATCCACGACCTGCCCGCTGCCTCCAGCGAACAAGCTCCTATTAAATTTAGCGCACCCGACGTACGCGCGTGCGTAGAAATAGGTATCGACCTCGACGATTGGCTCCACAAGGATGCTGATCCCAAGGACAAGAAGCGTCAGAAAGTGAAAGAAGGTGAGCGTCAACCCTTCGGAAAAGAGTATATCCACTACAAGTTGGGCCTCTTCGCTGAATACGGTGTGCTCAACACCAACGCTACCCCCGCTGCACGTCCTGTTGAGTTCGCTACCAACAGCTACACCGTACAGAAAACCAACACCATGCTCGCTATGAACGGCAACACCCGCCTCAACACCCTCTTTGTCGGAGCACGCTTTGCCATCCAGTTCCAGGTACCGGGTCGCGAGCCCGAGATGCCGTCGTCGTATGCCGACATCCGTATCATCAACGACGAGACAGGCGAGCCGATCCCCAACGCCGTGATCAATATCTCCGACGTGCAAACCGAGAAGACCGTGCTGCGCAACAAGAAACTGGGTAAGGGTACGATCAGCCATAAGTCCAAATTCGGAAGCTACTCCGTCATGGCTAACGCTGAGAACTACTTCCCCAACACTACGATCTACACCATCGATTCGATCGGTCACCTGCCCGTGGACCTGCGACTCACGCCGAAGCCCGTCTTCCGCGTTACCGTTGCCGATGCTGAGAGCCATACACCGCTCATGGCTACCGTCCAAATTCGCAAGAAAGGTACCGACGAGAACCGCTACAGCCTGAATACCGACTCTGTCAGCGGTGGTAGCAGCCAGTTGCTGGCCGACAGCGTCTCCTACACGATTCATATCGAGCAATTCGGCTACGAACCGTACGACGGCGTCATCACCAACCTCGGCGATAGCATGCATATCGACCTCACGCCGATCAAGCAGGAGGTATTCATCCTTAAGAACATGTTCTTCGCTACCAACAAGACACGTATCCTGCCCACCTCCGAGGAAGAACTCAACGGTTTGGCTAACTACCTCGAGCGCCATCCCGAGATCCGCATCAAGATCGTCGGCCATACCGATAGCGTAGGTAAGGACGAGGCAAACCAGAAGCTGTCCGAAGGACGTGCCGAAGCTGTCATGAAAGACCTCATCAAGCGCGGTATCGATCCGTCACGACTCGAAGCAGAAGGACGCGGTGAGACCGAACCGATCGACACCAACGATACCGAGGAAGGTCGCCAGAACAACCGCCGCGTAGAGATACACATACTGTAACATAAGTGTCCGGTCAGAGTTCACGCAAATCTTAACAAAAGTACACCTTTGAACGAGACCATCACGGGACCATCTCCCGAGAAGAGAACTTTGACATTAAAAACAGTAAACTTTTGAGAATCCAAAATATGAAACATTTTGTTAAATCATTATTGATTGTAGCATGTTGCATCGCCACTACCCTGCCTGCGTGGAGTCAAGCCTCCACGCAAGGCAAGGAGTTCTGGGTTAGTTCTACCCTGGTATGCTCGCCTGACAAGGCTACCCCTGCGCCCTACATCGCTATCTCGGCTGAGAAAGCATGTACGGTCAACATCCAGGGTGGACTGAACAATGCCATTAACATCACCCAGCAGGTGGCAGCCGGTTCATGGAACGAGTTCGGCAATGGTACTACGTCTCAGACGAATCCTAACCAAGGTATGATAAAAGTGCCAATGGATGCCAGCAAGTGGTATCCTACCGCGATGAGCAATGCCAACAATGTGTCCACGCTGGCAGGACAGAAAAATATGTACGGACTCCACATCACGGCGACCGAGAATATATCTGTCTATGTCATCCTGAGTTCGCTCCACTCCATGGACGCCAGCAACATTCTGCCTCTTACCGCCCTCGGTAGCGAGTACTATACCCAGGACTACTGGTCAAAGGTGAAGAGCGACTTCGCAGACGCTGTAGGTCTGACCACGATTCTTGGTACGGAGGACAACACTACCATCGACATCATTCCTAATGGTGACACCTTCGACGGACATCTGAGCGGACAACTCTACACCATCACCCTCAACCAGGGAGAGACCTACTATATGGTCACCAAGAAGGGCGATCGTCTGGCCGGTACCCATATCACAGCGCGTCAGGACAAGAAGATAGCCGTTTATTGCGGTGTACCGATCACCAACATACCTACCGGTATCGCAGCCCGTGACTGTTTGTTCGAGCAGCCTATGCCCGTGGAGTATTGGGGTACCCAGTTTATCGCTACCCGCTCGCTGGAGAAGAACGGAAACCTCATCGGCATCACCGCTACCCAACGCGGTACCGAGATCAAAGTGGACGGCTACACCCAAGCTACTATCAACGAAGGTGAGACCTACTACATCATGCTCCAGAGCGCCGGTGATCCTAACGGCAACAAACCCGGCGATAGCCCCATCGACCTGGTCGTAACAGCCGATGCCGCTTATATCGAAACCAGTTGTCCGTGTGCCGTGTATAACTACGATACCGGTAACTCCTATAAGGGTAAGACCACCGATGAGATCGTAGGCGGAAAAGGCGACCCGTCCTCGGTATGGGTATCACCTATCCAGCAGAAGATTAACAAGATCACTTTCGGTACGTGTTATACCGACAAGACCAAGGATCACTTCCTCAATGTCGTGACCGAAACAGCTACGTGCCAAAACACTAAACTCATTGCGCTCTATGGTGCCACCCAATTGGACAAGACCAGTTTGCTCGTTTGGACGCCCGTTCCCGGAAATCCAACCTACTCTTACGCGCGCACACAAATTGGCAATGATGGAAGTAAGAACTTCAACGTCTTCCGCCTGGAGAATAGCAAGGGCTTCACGGCCACCGTATATGGTAACGGAGAAGATGAATCGTACGCCTACTCTGCCGGTTCGGCAGCCGTAGAACAGGGTGTCAACGTCAATGGCGAGACCTTCACCAATGGCCATATTAGCGACTCCCGCTTCTGTATCGGCTCCGAAATGCTTTTCGATGCTAAGGTGGGTACCGACGAGATCACCCGCGTAGATTGGAACTTCGGCGATGGTATCACCTCATACAACTCCACCCCGACCATCAACCACCCCTACGCCGTCCCCGGCTGGTACGACGTAGAAGCAGACCTGTATGGTCACCAGGTCTGCACCGAAGAAGACAATAAATTCCTGGGCAAGGTGAAGTTCTCCTTCCGCATCGTACGCCCCGACACCGTACGCCATCAGCGTTATGAGTGCGTAGCCGAAGATTATAGCGGCGAGATGGGACGCACCGATACCACCACCTTCGACTGCGACTCCGTCGTCATCACCGGTGTGGAGTACGGACGTGAGTCCAGCTATAGCTACGACCTCACCGTACAAGATGGCTGCACCCTCAATGGTCAGTGGTACGACATGTCGCAAGAAGTCACCTGGATTGCACCGCGCAAGAATGCACAACGCTGCGACTCTACCGTCACCTGCAACCTGCGTGTACTCCATTGCCTCGATCTGGACATTCCTAACCGTCCAGAGCAGCAACATATCTGTCCGGGCGAAGCATACGACCTGTCCTACACCTACTACAAGGGTGATATTGGCGAAGCCCACTTCATCTGCGGACAAACCGACAAGATCGTGACCCTGTCCAACGGCTATATTGTACTGCCTACCCAGGACCTCAAACCGGGTGTCTATAAGGCACGTATCACCGTTCAGGACACCATCTGCGATCGTACGCTCGAGTACCCCATCGATCTGACCGTTTACTACCCCAGCGATATTTTCAAGTACAAGTTCAACAACGTACTGGCTGTTTACAACAAGCAGAACAACGGTGGCTATGATTTCACCGCTTATCAATGGTATCGCAACGGACAGCCTATCGAGGGCGCTACCTCGTCGGTTTACCACGTTGACTCTACGTTCACCCTGGGCGACATCTACTTCGTCATGCTCACACGCGCTGACGGACTCACGATTCCATCCTGCCCGCAGACCATCAGCAACGTGCCCGACTACGACGAACATACCAGCGGCGCTCCTGCACGCAAGGAGATCATCAACCAGCGTATGTATATCTATATCGAAAACCGCGTTTACGACTCGCACGGTCAACGCATCAAATAATGAATCACGGATTAGTGAATCTATAATTATAGAATTAGTTCATTTTGAATTTTAGAAATAGAGAATTAGAGAATTCATGAAATCCTTGTTCAAACAGAATGCTGTTTTTCTAACGCTAAGCCTATTGCTCGCACTGAGCTTAGGCTTAGCGCTTATCTATATCCCTAAGGGCGAACTCCACCTGCTGCTCTGCGACCGTCACACGCACGCGCGCGATATATTTTATAGGTATTATACCACCCTCGCCGAGTGGCTACCCTACGTCATCTGCGTAGTTCTGCTGCTCTTCACCAAGATCGGACACGGCGTTTTTGCCTCTACCGCCATGCTCCTCTCCACACTCCTTACGCAGGTCTGCAAACATATCGTCAATGCCCCGCGACCCGTTACCTGGTTTACCGAGCACTTCCCGGACATCCAACTACCCCTCGTAGACGGCGTACACATGAACCTCTGGTACTCCTTCCCCTCCGGACATACCACCTCCTTCTTCGCCATGACCCTCGCCGTCTGCATCCTGATTACAAAAAGTCTATCAGCAAAGCGGTCATACAGCACGAGCGGTCATACAGCGGAGCGGTCCTATAGCGTCAGCGGTCATACAGCGGAGCGGTCCTACAGCGATAGCGGTCATATAGCAAAGCGGTCCTACAGCGATAGCGGTCTTACAGCGTTAGCGGTCCAGTTGCTGCTATTCTTTGCAGCAACATTAGGTGCCTACAGCCGCATCTACCTGAGTCAGCATTTTGCGATGGACGTATTTGCCGGTCTCCTCGTCGGCATACTCTCCACACTCGCCGCATACGCCATTTTTTACCGTTTTCAGGACAAAAAATGGTACAATTATCGCCTTTTTCAAAAAAAATGAGGGGTAAAGTGCATTTTTTTGCAAAAAAATTTGCACATGTCAAAAAAAAGCTGTACCTTTGCACTCGCTTTTGAAAAACAAGGCACATTTGAGGCAACTCTCGGGCGTTTAGCTCAGCTGGTTTAGAGCATCTGCCTTACAAGCAGAGGGTCTGCGGTTCGAATCCGTAAACGCCCACAACATTTGAGAAAAGGACATCGTAAGATGTTCTTTTTTCTATATATAGGTATCAGCAAATTTATTTGTAAAGATGCCTCTCCCCCGAGGCGGGAGAGTCCGCTGCACAAAAAAGAGGAAAGCCTAAACTTTCCTCTCTGAGCCACTGGGCGGACTCGAAAATTGCTGCCCCGCTGCAATAATCGACAAAACGCAGTGGAGGAGAACCCCGAGGCGGGAGAGTCCGCTGCACAAAAAAGAGGAAGGCATTTACCTTCCTCTTTTGAGCCACTGGGCGGACTCGAACCGCCGACCCACGCATTACGAATGCGTTGCTCTACCAACTGAGCCACAGTGGCGAAACCGGGTGCAAAATTACTGCTTTTTTTTGACATACGCAAATATTTTTGCATTTTTTTTGTATATATGGTATAATTTTTGTACCTTTGCAGGCGAAAACACATAATTATGCATCGAAAGCTGCTCTTTTTATACTGTCTCATGCTTGCGCTCGGGCTACATGCCCAGGTGCATACCGGCACGTTTGATCCGGATATCAAGACCCTGAAAGCAGAGCGCGTGAGTTCCCCTACCCTGGAGCGTCCGTTCCTGGTGCTTCAGGACGGGCTTATCGACGGATCCGATCCGGAGAACACGCTTCATATATCTTTCGACGAACTCAGCCACGATGTCCACATGTACTCCTACACCGTCCTTCATTGCAATCATGACGGCCAGCCCAGCAATATTAACAGCACCGAGTACCTGCGCGGTTTTACCACAGCCGATATTACCGACTACATGCATTCCATCAATACCGCCATCGAATATACCCACTATCAGTTCGATTTCCCCAACGCGGATATGCAGCTGACCGCCGGTGGACGCTACAGACTGATCATATACGAGGACAACGATCCGTCACGCCAAGTGGCTATGATTGATTTTGTGGTTGTAGAACCCCTTGCGGAGATCCGGCCTACCCTACGTTATAACACCCAGCTGGAGATCAACGGACGCTTCCAGCAGTTGGACATCGACGTCAATCTGACGCAACTGGGCGTACGCGATCCCAACGAATACATCCTTGTCGTAGAGCAAAACAACCGCCTTGACAACTCTGTCACGCTCCGTCAGCCCACTTTTGTGCAGGGCGATGTGCTCCGCTATCAAAACCAGCAAGCGCTGATCTTCGAGGGCGGCAACGAATACCGCCACCTCGACTGTTTCTCCACGTATCTGGCCGGCGCAAATATCGACCGTATTACCTATATGAACGGCGCCTACCATGCCCTGCTCTTCCCCGATGAGCAGCGCACCAACAATGAGCTATACATCCATGAGTTCGACTCCGACGGACAATTCATCGTCAATGCCGAGCGCACCCAAGATGTAGATACCGAAGCCGAATATATGTGGGTTCACTGGAGGCTACCTATGAAGTTCCGCATGGACGGCACATTCTATGTAGGTGGAGACGTCTTTGAGAATAGAATCGACCGAAGCAACATGATGAGCTACGACAGCGAACATGAGTGCTATTACCTCACCGCATTACTCAAACAAGGCGGCTACGACTACCAATATTGGTTTATTCCTAACACAAAAAAGGCTGCCACTACGCAGATGAGCGAGGGCAGCCATTGGGAAACGCAGAACAGTTATACAATCTGCGTCTATTATCGTCCGTTCGGCAGCCGCTACGACCGCCTGGTCGGACTGAAACAAATCTAGGGTTTTACACGCAGTTTTTGTCCCGGATGGATCACCGACTTGTCGGTCAGTTTATTCCACTTACGGAGTTGATCTATCGTAATATTATTCTTCTTGGCGATTGACCATTGGCTGTCGCCATTCTTCACCGTGTACCATCTCGCAGCTTCTGCTTTCTTCTTGGCTTCCTCTGCCTTCTTGCGTGCCAACTCCTCCTGCTGTTTCTTCTTGGCAGCAGCTTCTGCTTCAGCCTTCTTCTTAGCCGCAGCCTCTGCTTTCTTCTTGGCGGCTAACTCTCGTTCGGCCTTTTCCTTAGCGGCTTTCTCCCTGGCAGCTTTTTCCTGGGCAGCCTTCTCCTTAGCTGCCTTCTCTTGGGCGATACGCTCTGCCTCGGCCTTCTCTTGAGCGGCCTTTTCCTGGGCAGCCTTCTCCTGAGCCGTTTTCTCTTGCGCTACCAATCGATCAGCCTCAGCCTTATCCTGCGCAGGCTTCTCTTGCGGCACAGCGGCCTCTGTCTTAGCAACAGGCTGCTGCTTTACCGTATCCTTCTTTACTTCCGGAGTTACTGCAGGGGTCTCCTTCTCTTTCTTCGTCTCCGGACGTTTGCCATCCTTAATAGTGATCGGATCGATCTTTACCGAACCGGATTTCAGCCCCTTGTATGCGGAAGGTAACAACGCACGCACATCAAAGGTCTCGTGACGTGTACGCTTCTTATTCGAGTGCTTGAAGAGCCACTCGTACGTATCGTTAAGATAGAACATACGGGCCAGCATAGCATGGTTCACAGAGTCCAGACGATCATACTTGGTCAAGCGCTCCGAACCACCGGCGGCCAGGATACCCAGGTTCACCTTGTCGGAGTTCTCCACCGGTACTGCAGCATCGTCCGTACCATGTATGATCCATAGCGGTACATCCTTCATCTTCGAGTAGTCGGTCAGCGTTGTACCACCGCACATAGCAATAGCCGCAGCCACACGCTTGGGATACGTACCGACATAGTCCAACGTACCATACCCTCCCATCGACATACCAATCACGTAGATACGCGTGGTATCAACCGAGTAGTTCTTAATCGTCCAACTGATCAGGTCATTTACCTTCTGAGGCTTCCACGCCTCACCGGGACTCTGCGGAGCCAGAACAACCGCATTGATATGGCGGCCGTACTGCAATGCACTCAACGGACCGTACCTACGTACACGATTCAGGTCCGTACCGCTCAAGCTCTTTCCGTGCAGAAAGACTACCAGCGGCAAATCAGCCTTCTCCTGCTGATAGCCCTCCGGCATATAGACCATAAAGTTATACGGGTGCTTGTTGCCTTCATAGGCATGTAGCGTCTGGGCAAAACTGCTCACTGCATACAGTGAAGTTGCCAAAAGTATCAAAAGTATTCTCTTCATATTCACTTATTTTTGCGTGTTAGTACCATTCTCTTGACCCTCATCTTCTTCCTCCTCATCATCGTGATAATAGTAATACTGCTTAGCAGCATCGTCCTGGTTCTTCTTGAAGCGCGACTTACGACGTTTACCATAGCCGTAGCCACCATAGCCGTAGCCTCCGTAGCCGTATCCGTAGCCACCGTAACCATAGCCATAACCGTAACCATAGCCGCCGTAAGCGAAGCGACCTTCCGTCGGAATATCCGACAGCACGATCTGTATCTTATCCGGATTCTCAGCCACCTCGGCCATCTGCTCCAGCGTCAGGCGGCAAAGACCCTTGTCGGTCTGCATACAGCGAATCACGAACAGACAGATATCCGATTGATCGATGAGCGGATAAGCATCCGGCACCAGTCCGATAGGCGACGTATCGATGACAATATACGAATAGCGTTCGCGCAACGTAGTCAACATATCACGCATCTTATCCGAGTGAATCAACTCGCCCGGATTAGGAGGCACCGTACCGGCACGCATCAGGTCGAAACCAAACGGCGTATCCGATATGATGATGTCATCCAGTTCGCAGTCACCGATCAGGTAGTTGGTCAGACCAAGTCCGTCTTCCAGTCCCAACTTGGTGTGGATATTCGGTTTACGGATATCACAGTCGATGAGCAGCGTCTGCTTGCCGGTCATCGAATAGAGCGCAGCTAAGTTGGAGCACAGGAAGGTCTTACCATCACCCGACTCGGTCGAAGAGACGGAGATCAAGAGGTTCTCCTTGCGCTTCACCACAAACTCCATACGCGTACGTATCGAGCGTAGCATCTCCGAATAACTGGACTTCGGTCGGGCACGTACCAGTGTCGGGTTTTGGTTGCGCGCGTGACGTACCGATCCGATCAGGTGGAACATGCGCATCTTCAATATATCCTTCGGCGAACGAATCTTGTTGTTGAGCAACTCGCTCAGGATGATCAGCACCAGCGGGATGAGCAGACCGATGAGCAGATACGTCGTCATCGTCTTGTTCTTCGCACTCGCGTTCATCACAGATATCGTACGCGCTTTATCCAGCACAGTATTATCCGGTGTATTCGAGGCTTTCTGTATCTCGGCCTCGGCACGTTTTTGCAGGAAGAACGTATAGTAATTGTCGTCAATACGATAGTTACGCTCGATAGCTACCATCTGCAGCTCCTTCTCCGGCAGACCTTGAATCTCAGTCTCCACCTCCTGGTAACGACGCTCCAAGTCCGCTTTCTCAATCTGGAGCGATGCACGCATCGTCGATACTACCTCGTTGATGGCCTCCTTGACATTCTCTATGTCGTTGGTGTACTTAGCGTAGTAAACGTTTCTCTCTGTCAACTCTCCGCGCTGCACACGCAGGTCGTTCAGTTGCTGCACCAGGGTCATCAGCATCGGGTCGTTCAGTCCCAAGGTAGCCGGAGCTATGACCGCACCATTCTCTATATTCGTCGAGAGGTAGTTGGTCAGGTAGTCGAAATAGGTCTCACGCAGACGCATCGCCAAAGCCTGCTCGTCATAGCTCGCTACGCGTCCCATCAGTTGTCCGGCATACGAGTTGACATCCACAAACTTATTGGCCTGGCGGAAATTGGTCATCGCACCCTCGCTCTTCTCCAAGGCATCCTGCAGTTCCACCAATTGTTCGTTGATGAAATGGATCGATTTCTCAGCCACCTCGTTCTTCTGCTCCAGGGATTTGAGCAGGTATATCTCCGACAACTTATCGATAAACTCGCAGTCGCGTTGCGGCGTCTCACTCGTCAGCGAGATACCCAGCACCGAACTACCCTCGCTCACAAAGTTGAACGATACGCGGTTCATAAACTCATCCACCAGCGACTCGCGCGAACGGAAACGCACGTAGATCTTACCCTTGTTGACCATCAACTCCGTAGGCCAGATCGTAATCTCAAACAGTCCGGTCTTCACCGGTTTACCATAATGTGCCACCACGTCCACGCCGTGTTCGTCCGACGTAGAGAGGATATGCATCGAGCCGTCCTCCTCAAAGTTGATTTCATATAGGTCGTTGTAGGCACCCGCTTCCATCCGGTGCTGCTCAATCAGAATAGGCGAATCGCGATACAGATTTCGGGTCTTGAACCGCCCCTGTGTGATATACTCCGTCTGCATAAACGGCAGCGAGTCCACAACGCGACACATCAGGTCGTACGAACCCAGCATAAGCACCTGGTTGTTCACATTGGTATAACCTCCGTCCAGACCAAATCCCTGCATCAGTTGCGAATTAGCACCGCCGTAGCCACGGTTCTCATTGATGATCACCGAACCCTGCGACATATACGTAGGTATCCACTTACGGTTCTTCAGCATCGCCAGTCCCAACGCGATCACCAGGAAGATGACAAACAGATACCAGTAGTGCAAGAACGTGAACACCCACTCTATCGGGTTGAACGACGTTGCCTGCTCCTGCGAGTCGTTGTCCTGGTCGTTGTTGGTGTACTGACCATTGCCATAATACTGACTATTACCGTACTGGCCATTACCGTACATGCCGTTACCGTACTGACCATTTCCATAGGCATACTGCCCGTTACCATAAGCACCATAGGCATTGCCGTACGCCCCATTCCCATAGGGGCGACCACTACCGTACAGGTAGTTGCTATTACCGGAGTGCGTATAATCGTTGTTTGAATCCATATCGTATTAATATAGTTGTCCTACATATGTCAGCACCGAGATGAGCAGCGACATTGAACTGGTGATCAGCGACAAGAAGCCGGTATAGGTCGGCACCTTGTAGAAGCTGTCCTTGGTTCGTGCTACGTAGATCACGTCGTTCGGATAGACATAGTAATATTTAGAATCTATGATCGTATTGGTTCGTATATCAAATTCCAGCACCTCAGGCTCCTCACCGTTGTCCCGCGGACGGATGATACGTACGTGCTTGCGGTCACCCGAGTTCATCAGGTCTCCCGTCATAGCCAGCGCCTGGAAGATATTCATCTTCTCCTTGTAGATATAGTACTGTCCCGAGTGAATATCACCTATCACGGAGAAATACTTGTTGTACAGCGCCAGTTTCACATCCGCATCCGGGATGATCTCGCGGAACGCATCCCTTAGCGCCAACTGCGCCTCCTCTACCGTCAGTCCCTGCACCTTCACCGGATCCAGGAACGGCAGATCAATCGTACCGTCCGAATAGACGCGATACGAATTGGCGTACTGACCGCTGACGTTGGCATTGTTGTTACCTATTGTCTTACTGTAGGTCTCGTCCATGGTGATCAATCGATAGATGATCTCATCGTTCACGCGAATACGATACGGCTCATACGGTACCGAGTCGTATACCGGCAGCGGATGATACTTCGTCGAATCCTGTAGAAAACCTATCGCACGGTGGGTATAACACCCCGTAAACGTCATGCTCAAGCATGCTAACACTATGATGTAAATCAGTCTCTTCATCGCTTACTTCCCTCCATAGTATTTGTTAACATGATTGATACCGGTCTGTACGATCGAGTAGATAAACACACCGAACGAGATGGTCGAAGACACAATACCCAGCGTCGTTGCTGCCGAATTGATACCAAAGGCATAGCCCGGCATATAGCGGATATAAATAATATCGTTCGGCTCGATATAGTAGTACTCCGAATTGACGATGTCCTTCGAGCGCACGTCAAAGGTCATGATCTTGGTCTTGCCCTCAATCTCGCGAATCACCTTCACTTCATGACGGCTACCAAACTCCGAAATATCTCCAATCATAGCCAAGGCCTCGAAGATGGTCATCTTCTCCTTGTTGATCGTGTAACGTCCGCTCTGAATACCCACTACCGAGAACGACCGCTGCACAATATTCACCTCGCATGACACGGTCTTATAGCCCGGCAGTTCGCGCATCAGGGTCGACAGCTCATCTTCCAACAGATGTTTCACCTCACGCGTCGTAAGTCCACGTACCTGCAACTTACCGATCGTCGGGAAGTCGATATTTCCCTCATCATCCACCAGGTAGGTATATAGGTCGTACGAACCGTACGCACCTCCCTGACCCATCTGCTGACGCATCTGAGACGCATTGCTGCCCGAGTTGTACATCTGCGTGATACGATCATCCACCGAATAGACATACACATACAGCCGATCGCCTATTCGCAACTTATAGTCCTCGAACGACAAGGTATCGGCGTACGCAGGAATACTCTTATCGGGCTCTTGCATATAGTTCACCTTCTTCGACGTCACACACGACGCCAAGAGCAAACCTAACGCAAAAATCCATATATATCGAATCTTACTCACGAACTTTCAACTATAAACCTATAAACCTATAAACCTATAAACTTATCAACCAATAAACCGGTCATCTTCTTTCATCCCATCCAAAGGGGTGCTTGCTCAGTGGCAACTTAGCCAGCGGATGATAGTCACCTACCAGTCCGATAGGCTCCGCGTGACGTATCTCGCTCACCGTCTCGATGCACGGACGCGCCTCGCTGATACGGAAGCCGTTACCGGCCAGAATCTGTTTGTAACTCTCCGTATGCAGCTCGGTAAAACCGGCGCTGAACTCAAACTCCTCGCCATCGATCGACAGCGTGCGATACGTACGCTTCTCTCCCTGCACGGCGTTGGCCGGCAGGCACTCGGCATTGATCGACAGGAAGTAACGCACACGGGCATGCTCCAGCTCCAAGTAGCCGGCTACGCGGTCGAACGACATGACATGCACCACGTTCTTCCTCACGCTACCAAACACCCACTGCAACATATCGTAAAAATGCACACCGATATTCGTAGCAATACCGCCACTCTTGTGCACATCGCCCTTCCAACTCGAGTAGTACCACTTGCCGCGACTGGTGATATACGTCAGATCCACATCATATACCTTCTTCGGGTCCTCTGCCGTCTCGCGCTCCACTTTCTGCTTCAGTGCGCGAATCTTGTCGTGCAGACGAAGCTGCAAGATAGTATAAGCCTTATGACCCGTCTCCTGCTCCAGTTCCACCAAGTTGTCAATATTATACGGATTCAACACCAGCGGCTTCTCGCATATCACATCGCATCCCAGACGCAGACCGTAACGGATAAACGCATCATGGGTATAGTTCGGCGTACAGATCGACACCCACTCCAGGGGATTAGCGGTACGCATTTGTTTCGAACAGAAACGGTCGAACTGCTCGTTCTCCGTAAAGAACGAACAATCCGGAAAACTGCTATCCAGTCTACCTACCGAGTCAAACTTATCATATGCCACCATCAGGTTGTTGCCTGTATCGGCAATGGCCTTAATATGACGCGGTGCAATATAGCCGGCAGCTCCAATTAACGCAAAGTTCTTCATCTCTATCTTATTTCTCTATTTATCACGTATATACACGCATCATGCGCGCGCTCACAATCAAATGAGCGTGCAAAGGTACGAAAAAAATTTGACTTATGCAAATAATTAGCGTTTTTTCTTAAGAAAAACACGCGAAAGCACCTCTATCGGGTGCAAAGCCACAACGCCCGTCATGTCTTTTATCTGGGTGCGGCACGACGTACCGGGTGCACATACAATCGCATCCGGTTGCTCTTGTCGGGCTCGACGAATCGTAGGCGCCAGCACCATCTCCGCGATGCGTTTCGAGTCCAGATAATGACGTTTCTCATAGCCAAACGACCCCGCCATACCGCAGCAACCGGATGGAATAATATGTACCTTCAGACCCTCTATCTGCCGCAACACTTCGGCCGTCTTCTCAACCCCTACCAGTGCTTTCTGATGACAGTGACCATGCAGCCAAAGCTCGGCATCCAGTCGCCCGAAATCGGCCGCTGTGATACGTCCCGCCTCGATCTCTGCGGCAAACCATTCGTCATACAGCAAACAACTCTTACCCAGCCGCTTAGCATCCTCCTTCAACGATGGCTCTACCAGACGCGGATACTCGTCTCGGAAACTCAAGATGCACGAGGGTTCGATACCCACCAGCGGCGTCTCTTCGGTCACCACATCCCGCAGCAAGGTCACATTCTTTGTCGCTATCTTAGCGGCCTGACGTAAGCATCCCTTGCTGATGGCGGCACGACCGCTCTCCACATGCTTCGGCACCGCCACCTCATAGCCTAAGCCTGTCAGCAATTCGGCGAACTGCAATCCCAATTCGGCTGACTCACGGTCGGTAAACTCATCGGCAAACAGATATACCTTGCCTTTCGGAGTGGTAGGCTGCACAACGGTATGCTCAACGTACCAGCGCATCGAATGACGACTCAAGGTCGGTATATGTCGCTCGGCAGCAAAACCCACCAGGCCTTTTATCACGGCCGAGGTCCATCTGTTCTGCGCAAAGAAATTATACACCGGTGCCATCATGCCGCCCAGGCTCTCTATCTGCGCCATATGCGCGATGAGCCAGGTTCGAACGGGCGTATGCGACTCATCGTATATCAGTTGCAGCACCTCACTCCGGAGGCGCGTCATGTCCACATTGCTCGGACACTCCGTGCGGCAGGCCTTGCAGGCCAGACAACTGTCCAGTACGCGGCGTATCTCTTCGCTCCGCAGTGCCTCCGGATCGTGCGTCAGTTTCTCGCGCAGCACATTCGCCCGGGCTCGTGTGGCATAGAGTTCTTCGCCGGTAGCCTTAAAGGCCGGACACATCGTGCCCCCCATCCTTTGCGACTTCCTACAGTCGCCGGCTCCGTTGCAACGCTCCACACGCTGCATTAGTTCGCGCATGGCCGGTGTGTCCGGAAGGGCGGCATAGCCCTGCCCCGCTTCGTAACGCAGCCCGCTGTCCATAGGCGGTGTGTCCACGATCTTACCCATATTGAGCAGACCATGCGGATCGAACGTACGTTTTACCGCACGCATCAACTCATAGACCTCTTCGCCGTACATGAGCGGGATGAACTCTCCGCGCAGACGTCCGTCACCGTGTTCACCACTCAGGCATCCGCGATGCTTCTTCACCAGCGCCGCCGTTCGTTCCGCTACGCGGCGGAACAGTTCCCTATCCCGTTGCCGCTTCAGGTCCAGCACAGGTCTGAGGTGGAGTTCACCCGTCGAAATATGTCCGTAATAGACGCAATCCAGTCCCATCTCCGCCATCATCTCGCGGAAGTCATGCATATACGCTCCCATGCGTTCTGGTGCCACTGCCGTATCTTCTACTACGCCCACCGGCTTGCTATCCCCCTCCGTATTGGCCAGTACACCCAGCCCCGCTTTACGTAGCGCCCATACACGGCTTACATCCGCACCATAAACGCGCGTACACTCATAAGCGAGCGTACCTACTTCCTTTTCAAAAGCCGCAGCCTGCCGGTCTATCTCCTCGCGGCTATCTCCCCGGAACTCGGCAATGACAATCGAGGCCGGCTGACCTTCCACAAAGAACAAATTACGACTGGCCTCCGGATTGGTTCGGGCCAGATCGATGATCTTGCCGTCCAGCAGTTCCACGGCCGTAGGCGCGTGCCTGAGGGCCATCAAGTTAGCTTCCCAGCTGCTGTCCATATCGTCCAGGTGGGCACAGACCACCATCTGTTCCTTTCCCGGCAGCGGGTCCAGCGACAGCGTGACCTCCGTCACGACACATAGCGTACCCTCGCTACCGGTAATCAAGGCCGGTAGGTTGAGTGGCAACACACCGTCATGCGCTGCGTCCAGACATTCGTCCAGGGCATAGCCACAACTACGGCGCTGTATCTGCTCATCGGGAAAAGCCTCGCGCAACTGAGCCAGCAGCGTCTTATCCGTCTGCCATGCCACGAGTTGCTTCCGTACGGCATCCATCACGGGCGAATGGCTGTCAGGCTGACGGTTGACATGCAACTCATGCACCGTGCCGTCCGTGAGCATCACGCGCAAGCCCATGACATGATGACGCGTGGATCCGTATATCAGACTATGCGTACCGCAGGAGTTATTGCCCACCATACCACCGATACAGCAGCGATTGCTGGTGCTCGTCTCGGGCGAGAAGAAGAGTCCGTAGGGTCGCAAGGCCTCGTTCAGTTCGTCCCGCACCACGCCCGGTTGCACCCGTACCAGTCGCCGCTCCGGGTCAATCTCCAGGATGCGGTTCATATGGCGACTCACGTCCATCACAATACCCGAACCCACTACCTGACCGGCTATACTCGTTCCGCCGGCACGGGGTATGAGATGCGTACCACGACGCATCGCCTCTCCAAGCAAGGTACGTATATCGTCCTCCGTCTCCGGATAAGCCACCGCCATCGGCATCTCACGATACGCACTGGCATCGGTAGCATAGGCTATTCTATGTAGGGCATCGGTATGTAAACGAAAATCTGACATCTGAAATCTGACATCTGAAAGCTGACAGCTGATAGCTATTATGCGCTATGCATCCGGCGGAACAGGATGGAATGCATGGTCATGAAGAAATATTTGGTATCGGTCCAGACGGGGTGCTTCAGGTACTCCGTCAGGTACTTATCCTCTGAGGCATACAGTTCCTCAAAGGTCTTAGGATGATCGATATAGAAGGGCGGGATCAATCCCGGTTTTGTCTTTGTTCGCTTGTCTTGCAACCACTTGGGATAGGTCTCAAACATGGTCTTCGACAGCGGACGCACGCCCACCAACTTGACGTCCCGCTTGATCCAGTTGATCAGCATCGGCAACTCATCGAGCCAGTACTTACGCATGAACTTACCCCACGACGTAATACGCCAGTCGTCATCACTCTTGTCGGCGATATTCATACCGCCACGTTGGTCAAAGACGTATTTCTGGATATATTCCGCATAGGGGTGCATGGTGCGCACCTTGTAGAAATAGACGAATTTCTTGTTCTTACCCACGCGGCGCAACTTGATCAGCGGTCCATACACCTTCAGTTGCTGCTGGGGATAGGGCTGCATATGACGGTGGCAGAAGACGTACTCGATATGTCCCATCGGCACGATCTCGTCCACCTCAAAACCGCAGTAGTACAATCGTCCCAGCACCTCGGTCTTGCTCAGCATGCGCTTACGGCCCTTGGTGGTATCGTAATACAAACGCGAGGTGAGCATCAACCGCGGCACGACGCGTTTCCAGAAGAAATAGAGCGAATAGATGCACCAGTTCAGTCCGGCGGGATACTTGTTTAGCATTTTCTGCTTGATATATTCCTGGGGACGATAGCAACATACATAGCGACCGTTGTCCGGAAGCTTCTTATTGACCAAGCAGAAACGCTTGTTGATACCACGCGCATCGTTGAGCAAGGTCATATCTACGATGCAGTTGTACTCATACTCCGGCAATTGCAGGATAGCAAACCTATCGCGATCGGCCACCACCTTCGTCAGGCGACTACCGAGCCCCGCCCTCTCGAGCAACATGCGGTAGTCTTCTTCGGTCGTCAGCGAGGTAATAGCCCGGTGAACGGTCTCCATCGATTTCTCGCTACGCGGAGCATCCTCACGCGACACGACAGCATGGTCTCGTTCCTCCACCTGCATGACGGGAACGGTCATGTTGGTGGCGTACTTCCAATAGTGCTCCATCAGGATCACCAGCACGTCTATGCCCGCCACGATACCGATCAACCACATCGCTACGTTCACCGACACGGGAAGCGGGGTCTTAGGCAGCAGGTAGTATGCACCCAGCATCAGCACAGCCGTCGTCACGGCCAGCGATAGCATCGACTGCCAGTACCAGGCCTTGCGGTAGTTGCGGTAGAGCTGCACCAGCAATCCCACCGCTATCCACGATGCCATCAGTATGGCCGCCAGTACGATATACGCCCACACCTCCGACTTATCCGCTGCAAAGCGCCATATGAGGCAACATACCAGCGATATAATCCACAGCAAAATATCTATTCCGATTCGTTTGGTCATCCCTTTACCCTTTAGCCATTAGCCTTTAGCCATTAGCCTTTAACCTTTATCAAAAATCGCTTCACCCCATTCTTCAGCCCCTGCAGCACGAGTTCCCGGAGCCATGCCCCGTAGCCCCTCACCCAGCGCTGAGGATGCGTGGTGATCATCAGCCTCTTGGGCAGACGGTCTTCCCGGATAGCCCGCAGGATATCCTCCGTCGAGTGATACACCAGTCCGCGTCGTATCCACTCGTCCTGATGGCCCTCTATCTTGTCGCGCACCGACACCTTATAGCCGTCCCAGCATCGTCCGGTATCCGTCAGGTAGAACATATCCGCAAAGTCCACATCAAAATAAGGTTCCCCCACGATGCCATAGTCGCGGTAGTTGTACTCCTTCCATAGGTCACGCCCGTCGTACTTGCTCGTAGGCGCACCGTGCATGCAGATCGTCCGCACGGGGTAGAACTGGCGGAAATAGGTCAGCCACTCCTCAAAATGGCGTATGGCTGCTTTCGTATCACCTCCCGCCAACGACATATCCTCGTAGTGATAGCCTATCTCATGCCCCAGTTGGGCGATCCGACGGATCACGTCCGGCTGGTTGCTCTCCGGTATGACGCGGAAATAATAACTGGCTTTCGCCCCTTCCTGCACTTCCAGTTCGGCGATCGCCTGACTACGCCGGGCACGCAGGTCCACGTCATGCCGCAGCACCACCAGTCGCTCGGGTTTCTTCGGCGCGGTGCAGTACTGCTCCATGGTCATAAACGTGTACCCCGCCTCGCGGAGCGAGACCACCAATTGGCGGTATATGTCGGGCGTAAAATCACGCATCGGGCTTCTTTCTTTCTAAATCGGGCGCAAAATTACAAAAAAAAACGCATTCCTACAAATTTTATTTGCAAATATGCAATTTTTGTAGTAATTTTGCCGAGCAAAACAAAATGAAACATGAAAAAGACAGTTTTTTTTATCGCTTTAGCCGCTGTGCTGAGTGTAACGTTCACCGCTTGCGGTGACGGAGGTCGTACCCTGGGTAGTGCGACGGGCAGTATATACGAGTGTCTGGTAGTCATCCCCGATCATCCGCTGGAGCAGGCCATGGCCGATCCTTGGCAGGCCGACAACGGCAGTGCCTATGCCGAGAATATTACCAGCACCTACAAGCTCGTAGCCGCCGCTATGGGAACGGACATGCCCTGCATGCCGCAGGTGGAGCCTTGCTTCAAGTTAGCTCAGGTTTCTCCCGCCGCTTTCGATGACTTCCTCAAGCCGACGCGCAACATTCTCATCGTCGATATCAATCCCGATAAATATACCGTCGTCAAGGCCAAAACCGCTACCGACGTATGGTCCACGCCGCAGGCCGTCTATCGCATCCAGGCACCGAATGATACGGCTTTTGTCAGCTGGTGGTTGCGTTACGGCGACCAGGTCCGCGAGTGGTTTGTAGGGCAGGAAATGCTGCGCCAGGCTACGTTCTACCGCCGTCAACCGAATCCGGATGCTATGCAACAGTTGCGTCACGACTACGGCTACGGACTGACCATTCCCGAGGAGTATGTCTTTGTGAAAGATACCACGCTGGCGGGCGACATTCGCGTCTTCCTTTGCTGCAACGACAAGGGACCCATGCGCCGCTACCTGACGCTCTACTCCTACCCCTATACCAGCCAGGCGCAGTTTGAGCCGGACAGCCTCATGGCGATGCGCGACAGCGTCAT
>DFGU01000104.1 GCA_002371785.1 Bacteroidales bacterium UBA3742 | reverse complement strand
CCAGTTCGCTCTCCTCGACAAACTCGTAGTAGTGGAACTGCGGGAACAGCACGGAGTCGTTCTTGTCGTCAAGCGAGAAACCGAAGCGGCACTCGGTAGCAATATAGCCCAACTCCTGGTAGTAGGTCTTCTGCCAGTCGAAGGCGTCCATGTACTTGTCCATGTATATCTTGGTGTTGCCGCATTTCCAGGTGCTGAGGTACTGGAGCCAAGGCCAGAAGTCGCGAGGCTCCAGTTTGCCTTTCTCCTGGAGGATACGCCGCAACTCTTCGGCCCGCTCCGGACGGGGTTGCATAAAGGCCTCCAGTTCTTCGCGGATCAGGTCGGGAATCTCGAAGTCTTCGGTCAGCGTACCACGCTCGATATCGGTGATCAGTTCGTCGGTATACTCGGAGACGGTGCGCAGCAGTTCGAGGATGGTAGAGGGGTTGGCCGTTGCCCAGAGCGTGACGTCGCGGTGCTGCATGGCCAGGCGCATGAGCGTATAGTTGCGCGCCGTATAGTCGCCTATCGACATGACGCAGGCGGGAGCGGTGTAATGCTTCTTGATAATAGGCGGTATGTCGCGCACCAGCACGCCGCTGACCGCACCGTATATCGTGCCATCGGGTGCATAGCCCTCCAGCTCCTTACCCACCGTGGTGAAGATATGTCCGCCGAAGATACGACTGCGGTGCTTGACGAAGTTCCAGGTCCAGATATGCGACATCTTGCCATACACATCCTTCAGGTACTTATGGGTCATCGGGATCCACTTGGGCGCCGAGGTCGTACCGGAGGTGGTGGCATACATATCGGGCTTGCCGGGAAAGAGCACATCCTGCTCGCCGTGCATATGCTTCTCCACGTACGGACGCAGGGTCTCAAAACTCTCGTTGACCGGCACATACATGCGGTAGAGGCGGAAGAGGTCTTCGCTGGTAGTAGCCGAAAGGATACGCTCGAAATGGTGCTCACGACCGTAGACGGTATCCTTGGCAAAAGTGAGTATGTCGCGCAGCGTTTTCTCGGCTGCCTGACGGGGGCGGCGACTCCATTTGCGAAGACGGATAGTCTGCGAACCGCCCACCAGCATCAGCATCGTGTTGATAAGCCACGGATACGGTAGCGCCCTACCCTCTCCGTCCACATACGGCTTGATTCGTTTACTCATGTGACATGGTATTTATTGATATCGGGTGCAAAGGTACAAAAAAAAATCGACACTCGCAAGGGAATGTCGATTTTTTTGCTATTCAAGCTTAAAAAAGCTTAGAGAAGGATGATACCTGTGGTGGTAAAGCGCTTACCATCCTTGAGGATGATGATCTGGCCGTCCTCCATTACCTTGCGGATCTGACCCTTGATCTCGGTGTTCTCTACGCCCTGCGGATACTCGCCCAGACGGCTGTAGATACCTTGTCCCCAAGTGTTGGTAGCAGCTACCTCGATCACGCCGTTCTCCAGAACGGTTACCGTTCCGGCATTGAGCAACCACAATGGTACGGTTACAAGGCCTTCTGCATTCAAATTACCTGCGAACGAACCGTAGATAGACTGGTCAACCGTACCTGCCGAAACAGTACCTGCTGCGTAGGTATCGTTGATCGGATAAACGCCTGCGGGCAGCTCGGTGGTACCGGCAGCTACGTTGAACTCGAGCGAGATCGTATGGTTCTCAGCATCGATAGCATCAACAATGAATGCGTTGTACTGTGCCAGATATTGATCATCAATGGTGTACTCCGGGAACTTGTAGTAGAAGCCCTCGTCCTGGTTGTCGTACTGGTTGCCCTGCTCCTGCGGCTCCTCGTAGTCCTCTACCGTAGCCGTGAGGTTGAGTGCGAACTCAATCACATCCGTTGCATCGTCGTAGTTCTGACCCTTCAACGTACCGGTGATGACAGCGTTCTGGCCGTTAACAGCTACAACGACATTTGCGTCAACCATAGCGTAGTACAGGGTATCCGAACCAACCACTTTCACTACATAGGTGTAGTCAGCCATCAGGTCAGAACGTCCGTAGGTACCCGGGATAGAAGTAGCATAAGCAGCGATGGTGACCATCTTGTCGCTGGTCTGGCCAATGAACTGCCATGCCTGGCCCTCATAGTTGGTGAGCTTACCGCTCATGGTGATAGTCTCCTGGCTGGTAGCGTCCGGAATCACGTAGGTGAGGTTGAGCGTATACTGTACGCCGTTCATACCCAGTACGGTACCGGTGATGGATACGCCGTCAGCGGTGTTAGCCACGGTGATCGTACCCTCGTAGATCTCGATCTTGCCGTCAGTACCCTCGATGCTCAGGCTAACCTCCTCAGCATCAAACGTGCCCAGGTAGTTGTCAGACGACAGGTACATGCTTACGGTGTAGTCCTCGTTGCTTGCCTCTACCATGAGGATGCCGAAGTAGCTTGCATAGCTGTCGTCCAGCACGAGGTTGGTAGCGGTGATGGTCTCGAAGCTCTGTGCGGTAGGAGCTGTGAAGGAGAACGTTACATGATATACGTTACCGTCAGCGGCCAGGATCCAACCCTCCAGTGCAATAGCGCCGTCGTTCTCAACCACTACACAGTGAGCGCTAACAGCCTCGAAATCATTCACGTAGGTGTATTGAATGTTCATGTCGTCCTCGGTGTAGGTACCGGCAGGAGCACCCTCAGCACACGGGAAAGTGAAGGCGATCTTATAGTCGTCATTCTCAGCGCTCAACTGGCACAGACCCTGTGCGTAAACCGGCTTGTTAGCATTACCCGTGAAGACAACGTCGATGGTGTCACCCGTAATGATGAACGGAGCCTGCTGATAAGCCAGGGTGTAGTTGTTACCCAGCGTGTCGGTGAAAGCTGCGTCGATGTGAACCAGCTCCTGCTCCTCGTACATCGAAACCGTCTTGGTCAGCGAAGCCGAAGCATACGCCATCTTGCCACCTTCAGCATTCTTCATGTACGAATAATTAGTAAGCATGTCAGCCAGCGTGTAGGTCTGGTTGAGAGCCAACTCTTGCGTACCTTCTGCTACCACTACATCGAAGTAGTAGATGTTACCATCAGCATCGTACAGCTTTACCCATACGTCGTTGCCACTCGCGTAGAAGTTCTCAGCATAGTCCGTGATAGTCACGTTGTAGTTGTCGTGCTTAGCCTGCGGAGCACGCTTCAAAGCGGCAGCTTGCGGGGTAGCCTTCTGGAGCGATTTAGCGGGCAGCGCATGAGCATGAGTAGCCTTTACATGCTTTACCTGCTCAAATACGTCAGCCTTCTTGTCGTTCTTCAGCGTCTTAACAGGACTTGCGTTTGCGCTCAAAAGAATGATGAAGAGCGCACTTAGAAGATAAGTAAATCTTTTCATAAAACCTTTTTAATTTAGTTAGACTAATTATAACAGAGCCAATGCATCCCATTCGCAAAAACTCTATTTGGTCGCAAAGGTAATGCTTTTTTTTCATATACACAAGCATTTTCGTAAAAAAATACGTTTTTTCTGCAAAATTCTCCTTTTTACTACTATTTTATTGCGCATGTGCGAGAAAAAGAGTAAATTTGCAAGCAGAAACACAAAAACCTTAAATTTTGTTCGGATATGACAATGACAATTAATGCTGTAAACTTTGAGATGGCCAAGCCTCTTGAAGATTTTATCGAGAAGAAGATGAATCGTTTCGCTCGTCACCTGGGCGCAGACGACAAAGTAGAGATTCGCATGTCGGTCGTTAAGCCGCAGACCAACATGAACAAGGAGGTGAAGATGCGCATCGCCGGCATGTTTGCCGAGAAGACGGCCGACACCTTTGAGGACGGCATCGATGCATGCCTCGCTGCCCTGGAAGGACAACTGGAGCGCAGAAAAAACGGCTAACGGTCTATGACCGAGACATAAAATAAACGTAATAAGAGCACCGATTCCGAGGAATGCGGTGCTCTTAATTTGCTAGAAGGCACTTCGTTGGAAGCGGTAGGTCTCGTCCACCCACTCGCCGTCCTGGCGACGATAGAAACGCTGGTTGGTAGTGGGTGATTTGAGTCCGCCAAGGGCCTCTACATAGCCACCCAGTTTGACATAGTCAAAACTCTCCGGCTCGGCCGGGAAATGCGTACGACCGCTATACCAGGCCGTACGCAGCTTTTTAGTGTGTATATGTTGCGCCAGCCGGGCCACGTAGGCCGGGGCTTGGTCACCGCCCATGAAGCATACGCACGTGATCTGCTCGCCATAACGATCCAGCAAGCCGTCTAGCAGGGCCTCGTCGATGGGTTCGCCGATATCTTCGGCCAGGTGCCGGCTATGGCAACCCGGGCAATGACAAGGACACCCGGAGAGGTTGAGCGCCAGCGTCACCTCTCCGGGTACTTCTTGGAATACGATATCGTAGGATGCTACTTTCATGGGGCATCAGCTATCAGCATTCAGCTTTCGGAGCTTTAGCTGCCTCTGCGTAGTAGCGCTTAGCGGCCTCACGCTGACGAGCCTCGGAGAAGTTCGATACGCGTTTCATGTAGCCGATGACGCGGGTGAGGTAGTCCACGTTCTTGGAGTGGCAATGCGGGCACTCCTTGAGGTAGCGCTTGTCGATATGACCGCAGTCGTTGCAGACGGTGTTGGGGATATTGAACGTGAAGTAGTTGCATCCCTCCTGAGCGGCTACGCGCAGGAGCTGACGGTACTGTGGTTGAGAGAGGTGCTCCTCCAGGTTGCAGTGGAGCGCCGAACCGCCGGTGAGGTGGTCGATGTACTTACGTCCGTGCAGACGGAAGCGGTCGAGCACGTTGAGCGAGGTATCTTCTACTACGTAGAAATAGCTGTTGTAGCAGTCACGCGGCACTACATAGCCGTCCTCGCGGTCCCACTTAGCGTGCTTAACGCCTACGTTCTCGGCCGGGATCATCTCGCAGTTGAACATCACATCCTTGGTACGGTACTGCTTGTTGAGCTTCTCGATGGTGCTCAGGATTTCCTCTACAAAGCCTGCATACTCGGGCGAGTCCTTGATCTCGATGCCCAGGAACTCGGCAGCCTCTACCATACCGTTCACACCGATGGTCAGGTACTGACGACCGATATTAATGTATCCGGCATCGAAGAGCGGGAGCATGCCCTTGGACTGCAGTTCCTTGAGGTTCTCGTTGTATGCCAACTGCACCTTGTGCATCATATCTACCACATCCTCGATATACTTCTGGTACGGGATATTGTTGCGAACGGCATACTGTACGGCGCGGTTGAGGTTGATGGTCAGCACCGACTTCGAACCGGTGGATACACCGCCGGCACCCAGCGTATAGCTGAAGCCGTTGTCGGTGATCTCGTTACGCAGACGGCAGCAGCTGGAGAGCGAGTCGGCATTGTCGCTGATATATGTGAAGAAGGAGTGACCCTCCGAGTACATCTGGGCGGTGAAGTCGCCATACTCCTTGTCCTTGACGTCGCCGTTCTCGGCCAGTAGCGCCATGGTCTCTACCGGGAAGGTGAGCACGCAACGGGTACGCTCGTCGTTGAACCAACGCATGAAGCGGCGTTGCAACCAGTCGAGGCTGTCCCAGTGAGGCTTCTCGCCGTTGGGGAAGTAGAAGTTGCCGAAGAGCGACTCAAAGTAGTAGCGGTCGTAGTAACTGATATTCCAGAATACCGACTGGAAGTTACGGGCACCCGAAGGCTGGTTGAGGCTATACACCACCTGCTGGAAGCAGTCGGTGATGACCTTGTCGATCGTACGACGCTTCAGGCTGAGGTCCACCACCTCGTCGGCACGCTTGTAGTAGTCCTCGCCGTACTCCTGCTCGATGAAGTAGTTCATATACATAAGGAACTCAGGCGTAGCGCACGCACCCGAGAGCATGGAGCTGACCATGAAGACCATGTTGATAAATCCGCCGCAGAACGACTTGAGGTTGTGAGGAGGCGTAGCGTTACCGCCAATCGACTTCGTACCACCGATCAACCACGGATACATCGTGATCGAAGCACAGTAGTTGGCCAGGTTGGTCTCGTCGTTCTTGTAGATGAAGTGCTGATTCAGCAGGCTCACGTAGCGGTCTGCCAGTTCCTTGCCGAACATGGTCTTGATGCGCTCGGTGAGCAGACGACGGTTGAGGCGGATAAAGCCCTGCTTGGGCAGCTCGCCGATAAGCGTAGCAATGTTCTTGTGCTCCACGTTGGCGTTGGCGTCGAATTTCGAACCCTCAGCCGCGTTGGAAGCCTGGACATAGTTCATGAGGAACTCCAGACGACGCTGGGTCTCACGATCCTCGGTATGTCCCTGACGATAAAGCATATACGCCTTGGCTACCTGATAGTAACCCTCGGCCATCAAGGCCACCTCGACCTGGTTTTGGATCTCCTCCACACTGATGCCGTTATGCACACGCAGGCGAGACAGGATAGCACCCAGGGTCTCCTCCGGAGCGAAAGCTCCTACTGCCACAAAAGCCTTGGCAATAGCGTTCTTGATTTTGTCGATGGCAAACAACTCTTTCTTGCCATCACGTTTGATAATGTAAGTTTCCATACTGTAGTATATATTTCTAAAAATTTTCGTCTGATTTCTTCTAATAAACTGTCTTTCAGCCACCTCCAAAAAAATCCCCTTCACATAAGCCGAAATTGCGGTGCAAAGGTACGGACTTTTTTTGAATTGTGCAAATTTTTTGGCAAGAAAATTTATTAACAATTCGAAAAGTTGTCCAAAACAAAATCGCAACACGCTTGTTATGTGCATGTTGCTATTTTTACAAAGTCAAAAAGTTTTCCAAAAAGAAAAGTTATTAACAATTATGCATTTTACTTTTCGTTCAACTTCTGTGCTTTATATAGATACGAAATACCGAAGGTCTGCGGACGATAATATGTCCCCCGGAAGCCTACTTTTTTTAGATGTTCCAGAAAATCATCGGCGTAGCAAAAATGGCGTACGCTCTGATTGAGATAGGTGTAGGCTGTCTTATCGCGACTGAAGAGTCGACCGATCATCGGCAGCCATGTTGAGAAATACCAATCATAGGTCCTGCGTACCCATTTCTGTCGGGGATAGCCGAACTCCAGGATGGTCAGTTCCCCACCCGGCCGGAGTACACGGTACATCTCACTCAGTCCGGCATCCAGGTCGGCAAAGTTGCGCACGCCGTACGCACACGTGACGGCATCAAACGAGGCATCCGGAAAGGGCATCTCTTGCGCATTGGCCTCCATAAACCGGATCTCGCGTCCGGCCCGCCGGGCTTTTTCGGCGCCGATACGCATCATCTCGGTGGAGAGGTCGATGCCGGTCACCCGTTGCGCCTTACCCCGGCGCAAGAGCAGCAGGGCCAGATCGCCCGTACCGACAGCCACGTCCAGCACGTGGTCAGCCTTTTGCATGCTACCCACCGCCTGGCGTCGCCAGCAGCGATCGATACCCAGCGAGAGCAGGTGGTTGAGTCCGTCATAGTGGCGGGCAATGCGGTCGAACAGACCGCCGATATGTTGTTTCTGTTTTGAAATATTTTCCATGTATGCTATTTCTTCAGGATGATCCATATGATGACGGGTGCGCCGAAGAGGGCACTCACCGTGGATACCGGCAGGGGGTACGTAAATAGCGACGCCAGTATATCGCACACCAGCACCAGATTGGCACCTATCAAGGCCGAGGCAGGCAGCGTCAGACGATGGTTGGACGAGCGCAGCATACCGCGGGCTATATGAGGCACGGCCACACCTACGAAGGCTATCGGTCCGCAGAAAGCCGTCACGCCGCCGGCCAGCAGACCGGTGGCCAGTACGATTCCCAGGCGCGTACGCCGTACATCTATACCGAGCCCGCGCGCGTAGTCCTCGCCCAGCAGCAGTCCGTTGAGCGGCTTCATAAGCAGCACGGCGCATACGAGGCCCGGCACCACAATACCGGCCATCAGCGGCATGTCCGTCCAGCCTACCGACTCCAGCGAACCCAAGGTCCAGACGATGAACAGCTTGAGGGCATCGGGATTCGCAAAATTCTGCATGAGACTCACCAGTGCACCGGCTATCGAGCCGAACATCATACCTACGATCAGTAGCGACACATTGCTCTGCACGCGTCGGCTGACGGCCATGACGAGCAGCAACACGGCCGTACTACCCAGGATGGCTGCCGCCACCGCGCCGAGGTGGACAAAGGGCGTCCAGGCCAGCATCACGCTGCACATCGTCACAAAGGCTACGCCCAGACTGGCCCCCGAGCTGACGCCCAGGATATACGGACCGGCCAGGGGGTTGCGAAACAGGGTCTGCATCATCAGACCCGACACCGACAAGGCGGCGCCGGCCAGCACGGCTACGATGGCCTTGGGCAGACGCAGATTCAGGAGGATAGTATGTTCTATCGAGTCCGCAGATCCGCCGCCAAGCACGTCCGGCAGGTTGATCCAGATCGATCCGCTACATAGGTCGAGACCGAACAAAATCACTGTCAGAAATGACGATAATATAAAAAAAAGTGTACTTTTCTTCATAATTTGCATGCAAAAATACGGTTTTTTTTGGAGATATGCAAAAAAAGTAGTACTTTTGTCGTGATTTTTAGAGAAAAAGGTTCAAAAAAGATGTCTGTACACGTACAAAACACCCGAATGACCACTTCCAGGCTGCGTATGATGAAGCAGAACGGCGAGAAGATCGCGATGCTTACATCGTATGATTTTACCCTGGCCAGTTTGGTGGACGAAGCGGGTATCGATATTATCCTGGTAGGCGATAGTGGCAGTAATATAGTTTGCGGCAACCAGAACACGCTCCCCATCACAGTGGATGAGATGATTTTCCTGACTCGTGGCGTTGTGCGCGCTGCGAAGCACGGCTTGGTGGTTTGCGACATGCCCTTCGGCAGTTATCAGGTTTCCACAGAAGACGCCGTACGCAATGCCGTACGCATACTCAAAGAGTCCGGCTGCGACGGCGTGAAGCTGGAGGGCGGCGAGGAGATCCTGCCGCAGATCAAACGGATGGTGCAAGCCGGTATCCCCGTGATGGGACACCTGGGACTGACGCCGCAGTCGGTGAATCAGTTTGGCGGCTACGGGCTGCGTGCCAAGGAGAAAGCCGAGGCCGACAAGTTGCTGCGCGATGCCAAGTTGCTGGACGAAGCAGGTTGCTTCTCCATCGTGCTGGAGAAAATACCGGCCGCATTGGCTGCACAGGTGACCAAGGCCGTCAGCTGCCCCGTGATAGGTATCGGAGCGGGTAACGGATGCGACGGTCAGGTACTGGTGCTGCACGACATGCTGGGACTCAACCAGGGCTTCCAGCCTAAGTTCCTGCGCCGCTTTGCCCAACTGGCCGAGCCTGTAAAAGCGGCTGTAAGCGAGTATGTATCGGCCGTGAAGGACTGTACCTTCCCCAGCGAAGATGAACAATATTAACAACCATTTTATATTCTTAAATTTTTATTTAGTATGAAGAAGTATTTACTTATTGCTATTCTGGCTGTTGCCAGTGTTTGCGCTTACGCTCAGCCGCGTGCTATCGGTGTACGTCTGGGTTACGGTGCAGAAGTTAGTTATGAGCATCAGCTCGGTCAGAACATGCTGAGCGTCGAGGTCGGTGTTCCGGCATTCTCAAGCATCGAGGCTGCTATCACCTACGACTGGATCGATCCGTTTGGTGCAACTGTACCTTGGAACGAGAAGGGCGAGTGGCACTGGTACATGGGTGTCGGTGGTGCTTTCCAGACCACTTGGACCAACCCGGGTGCCGGCTTTATCGGCGCAGCAGGTCGTTTCGGTATTGAGTACGACTTCTGGTTCCCGCTCCAGCTCTCGTTGGACTTCCGTCCTACGCTGGGTGTTGCATTCCCCTACGGTGGTGGCGGTGCAGCCTTTGGCTATGATGTATATGCCGGCGGTCTTGGACTGGGCATCCGCTACAAATTCTAAGAATTTTGTAGAATAATTGACAAAAATCCGGGTACACACTTGTGTATTCGGATTTTTTGTTGTATCTTTGCACCAAATTTTTAAATAGACGTACTGCCCTATGAAGACACTCAAACCACTTTTTGTACTGACGCTATTGTTCTGCTGCGGCGCCATCATGGCCGAAGAAGTAATGTATGAGAAGATCAACTACACCCTGGACATCGACCGTTCTACGGCCGAAGTGGCCCTCAACCCCCAGGTCTATGGTGAGCTGACTATCCCGGAAGTGATCCGCACCGAGAAGGGCGATTTTCGCGTGACCTCGATCGGCGACAAAGCTTTCCAGGGCGCCAAGCTGCTCTACAAGATCGAGCTGCCCAAGACCATCGAGCATATCTATCGCTCGGCCTTTGAGGGTACGGGTATCATGCTGGACAAGGAGAATTGGGCCGATGGCGTACTGATCCTGGACAGTATGTACCTCATCGCCTCCGATAAGTCGATCAAGCCCAAGTACCAGCTGCCGGACTATATCCGCCTGGTAGCTATCGGTGCTTTTCGCGGCAACAAGACGCTCACCAAGGTGACGTGGTCGCCCAACGTGAAGCAGATTGATCATGAGATGTTTCGCGACTGCAAGAACCTGACCAAACTGGAGATTCCTCAGAGCGTAGAGTGGATCGGCGAGGACATCCTGACCGGTACGGGCTTCTATCAGAACAAAAAGAAATGGAAGAAAGGTGCGCTCTATGTGGACGGCTGCCTGATCGCCACCAACAAGGATATCAAGCCCAACTTCGTCTTCAAGGCGAACGTACCGGTTCGCCTCTTGGCCTGCGGCTGCTTTGCCAACAACAAGGTGCTGCAGACCCTTACCCTACCCGACGGCCTGACGCATATCCCAACGGCCGCGTTCTACAAGTGCGAGAACCTGCAGGAGGTCATCATCCCCACCACGGTCACCCGCGTGGAGAATTTTGCTTTCTACGGTTGCAAGAAGCTGAAGAATGCGCTGCTCTCGGAGAACGTCACAGAGATCGGCATGGGCTGCTTCTACCAGTGCGGCAACATGGAGCAACAGGTGCTGGGCCATGAGATACACGAGATACCGCAAGCCTGCTTCTTCACCTGCAGCAAGCTGGAGACTATCCGGTTGCCCAAACAACTGAAACGTATCGGCAACGGCGCCTTTGCCGGCTGTGCCGAGTTGGACGATATCGTGCTGCCCGAGCACCTGGAGGAGATTGGCGAGATGGCTTTCTCCGGTTGCCAGAAACTGACGGAGATCAGCATCCCGAGCCAGGTACTCAGTCTGCGCCGGGGTACGTTCGCCGATTGCCAGGCGCTGCGCCGCGTATCCCTGCCCTTTGGCAGCTATTCCATCGGCGAAGAGTGCTTCAAGGGATGCAACAACCTGGAGCGAGTAGATCTGGGTGATGCCTTGTTCCGTATTGGCGAGAAAGCGTTCTACAAGTGCAAATCGCTACGCACGATCCATCTGTGCGATAAGATTGAGGTGATCGAGGATGAGGCTTTCGAGGAGTGCACGATGCTGAATAATATTCGTTTGCCTAAGCACCTCAAGAAGGTGGAGGATGGTGTCTTCTCCCATTGCGTCGCCCTACGCGACCTGCAACTGAACGATGAGTTGCAATCGATCAGCGACGGTGCTTTCTATGGCTGCCTGGCCCTGCAAGAACTGCAATTACCTGAGCAATTAAAAGAGATCGGCGAAGAGGCTTTTGCCTACTGCAAGTCGCTCCAGAAGGTTAGTTTCCCCGCTTCGCTGGAGCGTATCGGCAACAAGGCCTTCTGCGACTGCGTACAATTAACGCCACCGACGCTGCCCGCAACAACGACCGTGGCGAATAATGCCTTCAAGGGGTGCAGCAAGAAATAACACACCCCTCTATTCAAAAGGATATACGTTTCTTATTTCGGCCGTTTGCGCTTCGGCAGCAGACGGTCGATTTCGTATGCCAGATTCTCCTGAAAAACCTTGGGTTTGGAGCGTGCCAGCTGATAGCCCTTCTGAGTGAGGTCCACTATCTTGCTGCGTCGGGTCACTACCAGTCCGTTCAGTACGATGTCACATTTCTTAGCTATCTTCTGACCCGTAGGCGTAGCCAGATCCACCTTATAGAAGATGATGTCGCCATCAGCCACCAGTTGCTGGTACTGTTTGCTGAGCAGATTTTCCGTAAGGTACATGATCTGCTGACCAATCTCCGACGGCATGCGGCTGTCGTAGAAATAGTAGATCTGTACGTCATTCAGGTGCTTGAGCGGCGCCTGATCCACTCCCTGTACATCCTCAAACGATAGGGTAAACAGGAGCATTGCGTAATACAAAAAACTAATACTCATGGTCTTGGTAACAAACTGATAAATTCATAATTCACTTTCTCCCCCATATCCAGTACCATATAGTACGGATCGGGTTCTGCATCGCAGCAGGCATCCACTACGATATATTTCACGCCTCCGTAGGCGGTCACTTCGCGGCTATGGTCATGGCCGCACAGGTACATCTCCACGCCGGCTTCCGAGAGCAAGTTGGTCAGCTCATACGTCTCCTCCAGCGAGAGGTTGGAGGTATGTCCTTGCGAGTTATCCTGCTTGAACAGATGGGTATGCGTGAAGACGATAATCCTGCGGTAGCCGGCGGTCTTCTTCTCCTGTAGCAGCTGGCGCAGCCACTTCAGTTGGTCCGTTCCGAGCGTACCCTCCGAGGTGTCCAGACAGATATACAGCTCCAGCAGTTTGCTACCGTTGCGTGTGTCGAACCAGTAGGTCGAACTGCCGTACAGCGCCTGCCATACGTGCCACTGATTGAAGTAGATATCGTGGTTGCCGCAGGTCATGAAGACCGTATCTTTCTTGGTCTTCATCACGCCGCCCAAGTGCATAATACTGTCGGCATGGGCGAAATGGCCCTGCGCATTGATAAGGTCCCCTAAATGGAGCGCCATATGCGGATGGGTATCGGCCTTGTAGGCATGGACGAATTTCTCCAGCCCGTAATGGGTCGTGTCTATATGGCTGTCGGTGCAGACAAAGAGGCGGTAGTCGGTAGGCATTTGGAGATGGACCACGCCGGCCGAGTCGCTATACCGACGCGAGTCCTGAAAACGCTCGGCTATCTCCGGACTGGTACCGTTGATCATGCCGATCATATCATAATTCGGGTTGCAAGCCACGCAGACCAGGGCGAGCAACGCTGCACATACTATATTCCGTGTCTTCATACTCCTTAGAATCTATAGCTGAACCCCGTACGCACATTGGCTGCGTAGAAGGTAGCATTGAGGTGAAACATACCGGTTATCTTGGTCTCGGCCTCCAGGTGCACACGCCAGTGGTCGTCGATGTCATAGCGGCTGTTGAGCATGAAGAGCGGTTGCCACATACGCTCCATTTGCCAGTCGTCTATATTGCTCATTGCCAGCGATATATTCCAGCGGTTCACCTGCGGGCGGGCAAACACTTCCAGGCGGTACAGCAGGTTGAAGGGTTCGGTCTGGTACTTATCCTCCGAGTGCCAGTCTCGGTTCCAGCTGTCCATCACGCGGCCAAAACCGCCTATCTGCACCGACACATAGTCGAATCGCCATCCCAGCGAGATGGCCGCGCACATATCGCTCATGCGGTCACGCAAGACGGCCTTGTAGAGCAGCTCGGTCTCCAGGAACAGTTGGCCTACAGGCAGGTCGAAAGTCGGACGTACCACCACGGCGCCGGTCAGCACGTTAGCCGACTGGTACTGCAGGCGGGCATCCAGTTGTACGTTCTGCACTACCGGCATGTGGGCGTACACGTCCACGTTGCCCATATGTTCCCACGAGCGGTTGTAGCCGTACTCCGCCATGAGCGAGAGGCTGTACCGCTCCTGGCCGAAGCCCCGCAGCATATGACCGCCGTCACGCGAGACGTAGTCCTTAGCCTGCACGCCGAGCGTTGCCGCCAAGAGGATTAACAATAGGTAGAATCGATGTTTCATATCGTTAGATTTTATTCGGTTGCTGTGTATTCTGTTTATATCGTCACCATCGTGATACCCGCGCCGCCATGATTCACGTCGCCGTCGCCGTACTGCAGGGTCTCCTGCCCGCGCTTACGGCGCTGACGGTTCAAGTTCTGCAGGTAGTCGCGCGTCAACTGCTTCAATGCCCCCGTACCCGTGCCGTGCAGGATGATGACCTCGCCGGCATTCACCATGATGGCATCGTCGATATAGGCGATCAGCCGCTCCAGGGCTTCGTCCACGCGCATGCCGCGCAGGTCCAGCGTACGCTCAAACGAGAGGGTGCGTTGGCGGATGGTGTTGCGTACCGGCGAATGGGGCGTGGTCTTCTTCTCGGCCTCAGCCTCGCGCTTCATCTGCTTGCCCAGCTGCTTGAGGTCGCTCAGGTCGTGCAGTACCTGCTTGCCCTTTAGGGGAGTAGCTACCGGTATATCCAGTTTCTCGCGCACGTTATCTACGCGCTTACGCGCGCGCTGCGTGCGTTCCTTATCTGCTTTCGATTCCTTGATCTCGCGGATGGTCCGCTCTATGGTGCGCTGGCTCTCCGTCAGGATATCGGCTGCCTGCTGCTTGGCCTCCGTGAGCATCTCGCGCTGCTTCTGTTTCAGTCCGCCTATCTCTTGCTCGTAGTACGCGATGCGTTCCTCAAGATGCTTCTCACGCTGACGGATATGCTGGCGTTTGTTCTCCCAGTACCGCTTGTCGCGGGCTATCTCCTGCAGCTGGCGGTCGTAGTCGATATGCTCCTCACCCACCTGGTCGATCGCCTGCTGGATGATCTCCTGGGGCAAGCCTATCTGACGAGCTATCTCTACGGCAAAGCTGCTACCGGCCTGACCTATCGAGAGCTGGAAGAGCGGTCGCATTTGGCCGCGGTCGTACAGCATGGCGCCGTTCACGACGCCTTCGGTCTGTTCGGCAAAGTGCTTGAGGTTGGTATAGTGGGTTGTCACCACGCCAAACACGCCCTGGGCATGCAGCTTGGTCAGCACGGCTTCGGCTATCGCACCGCCTATCAAGGGCTCGGTGCCGCCGCCCAACTCATCGATCAGGATCAGCGTGCGGGGATCGGCCTTGCCCACAAAGGTCTTCATATTCCGTAGGTGACCGCTGTAGGTCGAGAGGTCATCGTCTATCGACTGCTCGTCGCCGATGTCGATCATCAGTTGGCGGAAGATACCCATGCGGCTGGCTTCGCTCATCGGCACCAGCAGACCGCACTGCAACATATACTGCAGCATGGCTACCGTCTTCAGACATACCGACTTACCGCCGGCATTCGGCCCAGAGATGATGAGCAGGCGATTCTCGTCGCGCTGCAAGCGGATAGTGAGCGGCACCACGTCTTTCTTCTGGGCCCGGTAACGCATATAGAGGACCGGATGACGGGCCTCGTGCCAGTCGATGAGCGGCTCGTCGGTCAGCTCAGGACGCACGGCTCCGAGCTGTTCGGCCAGGGCCACTTTGGCACGCAGGAAGTCCACTTCGCCCACCAGCTGTTCGCTGCGTATGATATCCGTCACGTAGGGTCGCAGTTGGTCGGTCAGTTCGATCAGTATGCGGGCACGTTCCCTGCGCTCGGCACCCTCCAGTTCGCGTATCGTATTGTTGGCTTCCACCACCTGTTGCGGTTCTACGAACACGGTCTTACCCGTGGCCGACTCGTCATGTACGATACCGCCTATCTTGCGCTTGTAGGCGGGCGGCACGGGGATCACCAGTCGTCCCTCGCGTAGCGTGGGCGAAGCATCCTTGTCGATGATGCCGTCCTCGCGTGCCTGGCGCAGGATGCGTTGCAGTACGCGCCCTACGCTGCCCTGCACGATGGTCAGTTCGTGGCGTATGCGTCCCAGTTCGGGCGAGGCATTGTCGGCCAGTCGTCCGTAGCGGTCCAGCACGCGGTCTATGCGGCGTACCACCTCCCCGAGCACGCCGTGGATCGGATCGGCCGGCAGGGCATGCAGCGCCTCATAGCGATGCGGGTCCAGCGCGAGGAAGAACTGCTCCAGTTGGCAGGCATAGTCCACCGTCTTGCGCAGCTGAAACAGTTCGGCTTCGTCCAGGAAGAGTCCCTCTATCCGGATGCGAGCCAGGGCCTCACGCATATCGTATATCTCGCCCCGCGGGAAACTTAGGGCGGGATCGGCCAGGGCCTGACGCATTTGGTCGGAGAGCAAGAGCAGCTGACGGATCGTGTCATAGTCGGTGAGCATATGCATAGCTTGCACACGCTCCACGCCCAGGGGCGAACTGCAATGACGTCGCAGCTCGTCACGGATGACCGTGAAGTCGATCTTCTGCTCCATATTTTCCGGATAGTACATCATCCCAATATACGGCAGTCACGCAGCACGTTGCCGCCTACCGCCTTGTTGAGTTTCTCCACCAGTTCAAAGCGCACCTCAAACAGTTCGGCTTTTAGGGCCGCACTGCTGATGCGCACCATCAGCACGCCGTCCACGACCTCTACGCTACGCGTCATACGCGCTACGGTGGGTCCCATCAGTTCGGGCCATAGCTTCACTACGCGTGTCTCCAGCACCGGTTTTTCCAGGCCGCTCTCGCGCAGGTAGGTGCCCAGCACTTCTCCCAACGGCAGCGACTGGCCTCTCATTGCTGGTCCTCCTTCACCTTGCGGGTATAGATACGCTGACGCGTACGGAAGACGGTAATATCGCGTTTCAGTTCGTTCAGTTTGTACAGATTCTCCAGCACCATCACCTCGCGTTGTGCAATCATGCGCAGCGACTCACCCGGGTGCACCCATAGGATGGCTTTCTCGCGTTCGCCGTACCAGTGCTTGCTGGCCAGATAGACGCGCTCGCCGGGCTTGAGTCCCAGCCCGAGGGCATCGTTCCACGTGCGCAAGTCGCGCTCGCGGATATTGAGCCGGAAGGCGATATTGGCATAGGTGTCGCCCTTCTTGGCCGTGATATAGGGGATGCCGCGGGCGTACTCCTTGGTATGCGTGCGGTAGAAGCGGTCGCGCTCGTCGTTAGCCGACAGCGGTTCCTCCATGCCGGGCTCCGGATCGGTGATGATGAGCCGGTAGTTGGTGTTGTCGTTCTGGATGGTGCTGTCGGCCGGATCAGCTGTTTCGGCAGGAGCGGCCTCGCGCCGTGCCGCCTGACTAGCCGCCTTACGCTCCTCGTTGGCCGCACGTATCTGCTCCTCGGTAGGCAGGGTCCAGGTGGGGCTCTGCAGGGTATCCAGACCGTAGTCCTCGATCAGCTTGATGAGTTTCTGCGGGTACTTGGGATCCGTGGCGTAGCCGCACTCGCGGATACGTGTTGCCCAGGCGCGATAGTCACCTATCGGCAACTCATACAGCGA
>DFGU01000040.1 GCA_002371785.1 Bacteroidales bacterium UBA3742 | reverse complement strand
GTTGACTACTATCTGACCAAAGACGAGTTGGATGCCCACTGGGACGGCTTCTTCCAGCCGCTCGGAACGTCTTCCAGCGTGAATGGTCCGTACGATGACCCCAACTGGATGTACAGCCTCAAGTCCTCGTCCAACCCGCTGGCACAGCTCAAGCACCAGTCCAATACCTCCAACGCCGGACAGTTTGTCGGCAACCTGGATGCTACCTACAAGGTGCATGGCTTCGAGGACCTCGTACTCCATGCTAACTTTGGTGCAGACTATTTCTTCTCCAAGAGAACCGAAGATAATAGCCCGTTAGGTACCGGTAGCCACTATACCGGCTGGAAATCAATGGAGCAGAAAATGAAATACAATCTCCAGTTCAACTGCTATGCACAGTATGGACATGATTGGGAGCAAGCACATCAGCACTTCGACATCATGGCCGGTTATGAGTGGCAGCACTTCTACAACGACTACTATAGCGAGGGTGCCGGTCTTTATCCGCTGACCTATGTGGGCGATCCTACCAAGGCTGGACAAGCTGCCTACGCTTCGACCTCTACCGGTAAGGGCGAGAACTACCTCGTTTCCTTCTTCGGCCGTGTTAACTATATCGGATGGAACCAGCTGATGATCACCGCCACCGTCCGTGGTGACGGATCCAGCCGCTTCTCGAAAGATCACCGCTGGGGCGTATTCCCGTCCGTAGCACTCGGTTGGAAGATCAAAGAGACCTTTATGAAAGACGTTGCATGGCTCAATGACCTGAAGCTCCGTCTCGGTTATGGTATCACCGGTCAGCAGGAGGGTATCGGCGACTACTCGTACATGCCGACCTACTCGCAGACCACCGGTCACACCTCGTATTATCCTGTTGGTGGCGGAAACTATGCTACGGAGGATAATGATGCAAATATCGTAGATAAAGTGGTGGATGCCAATGGTAACACCCTCTATATCTCGGATCGTCCGAATGCCTTCAACCCGAATCTGACCTGGGAGAAAACGACCACCTACAACGCAGGTATCGACTTCTCGTTCCTGAACAACCGTATTTCGGGTTCGTTGGACTACTACTTCCGTAAGACGACCGACCTGCTGAACAGCGTGATTGCTCCGATGGGTACCAACTTCCGTAAGCGTGTGACCTCCAACGTAGGTTCGCTCCAGAACCAAGGTGTTGAGTTCGCTATCAACGCAGTCATTCTCGACTACGGCAAGAAGTTCAAATGGGACATCGGTTACAATGTAACTTGGAACGAAAATAAGATCACCAACCTCAACGGCGAAGCACAGATGATTGATGGTGACGGTAAGGGTGGAGAAGGTCTCGGCGGTAAGTCTATTACCAAGTTTGCCGTAGGTTATGCTACCAACACGTTCTATCTCTATGAGGCTCGCAAGAACTACCGTGCAGACGGTACGCAGTACTGGTACATCATCGACCAGAACAAGGACGGCGCTATCGACGAGCTGGATAAGGTATTCAAACACAGCCCTGTAGCTCCTGTAACGATGGGACTCCAGATGAAGTTCCAGTTCTACAACTTCGACCTCGGTATGTCGTTCCGTGCCAACATCGGCAACTACGTATTCAACAACGTCATTTCTACTCGTCTGCAGAATGTGCCTATCGGACAGCTGTCACGTAATGGCTATTACACCAACCTGCCCGTGGATGTATTCAATACCTACTATGTGGATGGTTACAACCGTACCATCTATGATGAGGAGGGTAAGTCCATTATCGGTAGCGCAGACGCAAGTATCACCGATCGCTTCCTGGAGAACGCTTCGTTCCTCCGCTGCGATAATATTACGCTCGGTTACTCGTTCCAGAAGAGCAAGATCTCCGGTCGTGCATACTGCACCGTTTCCAACCCGTTTGTAGTTACCGGTTACTCCGGACTCGATCCTGAGGTAGGTCTCGGTGGTGTGGACAACTCCATCTACCCGCGTTCGATGACTACCGTACTGGGTATCAACTTGCAGTTCTAAATGTATAAATGGCTAAATAAATCGTAAATCGTTAAATCGTAAATAATATGAAAAATATTGTAAGATATTTTGCATTGGCATGTGTTGCACTGGGAATGGCTTCCTGCGTACAGGATTTGAATACCAAACCAATCGACCCGAACTCTTCGACGTCCTTCAATCAGGACCGTATGTTCACCAAGTGCTATGCATGTATGGCAGTCATCGGACAATCCGGTCCCGGTGACAACTCCGACGTGGAGGATATCGATGCCGGTATGTCCGGTTTCTATCGTACCATCTGGTATTGTAACGACCTGACAACGGATGAGGCTTTCTGGATTTGGGACGATCCTGAATCCCGTGGTCTGCCTACCACCAACTGGACTGGTGAGAGTGGTATGATTAAGGGTATCTATACCCGTTTGAACCTGAATATTAAGTACTGCAACCACTATCTGACCTATGCTTCGGATGAGTCGCAGGAGGATAAGTATCGTCTGGCAGAGGTACGCTGGATCCGTGCATTCCACTATTACTTCCTTATGGATATGTTCTTGTACGCTCCGCTGGTAACTACCGAGTCCAACGAGTATCCGCACTATGTTTCGCGTCATGAGTTGTATCAGTGGTTGGTAAACGAGTTGGAGGAGATCATCCCGCTGTTGCCCGATACGCGTGTCAGCAAATACCGTGTAGGTAAAGCAGCCGCTCAACTGCTCTTGGCTCGTATCTATCTGAATGCAGATGTGTATAACAAGTACAATAAGAATTGGACTGCCGGCAAGATGTGGGATAAGGCGCTGAAGGCAGCAGATGATCTTATCACTGACAACCCGCAGCACACACTCGTTACTGCGCCAATCACGACCGACTCCAACTTCGTATATACCGCTTATCAGCGTCTGTTCATGGGTGATAATGACCGTGATGATGTCATCAAGGAGTCTCTCTTCCAGATTTATCAGGACGGTTTATATACCCAGAGTCACGCCGGTGCTAACTTCCTGGTTGCAGGTCCGCGTATCGCCGGTATGAATGCATGGGGTATTGAGTCCGAGTGGCACGCTTTGCGTACCTCGCCGACGATGGTAGATAAGTTCCTTGCACCTGACGGCATTGACCGTGAGACGGCTAAGAATATGATTTATGACGAGTACAATATGCCGACTCAACTGGGTGACGACCGCGCTATTTTCTGTTCGGATGGTAAGAATACCACCGAGGGTATTAACTTCGACCTGACCGGTGCGATGGGCGTTGGTGCAAACAAGAACTTCTATGAGTCATGGGCAGGCTGCAAGTTTACGGCTGTATATTCGTCGGCTGCTCTGCCGAAGTACTCGCCTCGTCAGAATGCTTCCTGGGCCGATACCGACATTCCGATGCTCCGTATGGCCGAAGCTTACATGATCAAGGCTGAGGCACTCTTCCGCAAGGGTGACAAGTCCGGTGCGCTCGACATTATTAATAATACGATTCGTGCACGTGCGAATGCAGCTCCGCTTGCATTGGCCAAGTTTGACGAAGAGGCATTGCTCGACGAGTGGAGCCGTGAGTTCTGGTTTGAGGGACGTCGTCGTATCGACCTCATACGCTTCGGCCGCTTCTTCGGTCCTACTGCCGATCAGTACCGTTTCCATTGGGAAGGACGTATGGGTAAGCAAGACCAGGCTCCTGCTGTCAATAGTCCGTTCTTCGTTACCGGTACGCCGGAGTACATGAACTGGTTCCCTGTTCCCTCCGAGGATAAACTCGCGAACCCCAACTTCAAGACTGACGTAGAGGGCGATTCGAATAACGAATTTGCTGCTCAGGGTGGTGACGGCTATGTATATTAATCCGAAGATAAATATCGACACCTCGAACTATCGACATATCGATTTATCGATCATAAAAAACCAAATTATTTAATTAACATTTATTATTAACCAAAATTTTTAAAATTATGCGTAAGATTTATGCTTTTTTGGCAGCAGCGCTGATGAGTGTTAGCGTATTTGCTGCAAAGGACGTAGTTCCGTCTGACGCTGTCCTCGCTGATTACTACAATCAGGGTGACGTTTGCGTATGCTTCTTCGTTCCGGCAGACATGGCTTGTAACAACATCGTTCTGACCGGTTCGTTCAACGGTTGGAGCAGCACTCCTTCTGAGTGTGTAGCCGTTGAGGCAGTTGAGGGTTACGACGGCTGGTACGTAGGTTCTTTCGAGGCAGAGGCAGAGCCGGATGCTACGAAAGGTATTCAAGCTAAGCCGGTTATGCTGGACGTGGACGGTAACTTCAACTGGGAGTACCAGGTAGGTGCTGCTACCGCTATCCGTGGTGGTGTAACAGTTGTACAAGGTGCTTATGCCGGTGAGATTGACATGATCAACTACGGCGCTGACGCTCCGAACGTATTCACTGTTGATGCATGGAAGAGCAATCCGTGTACCGCTGTTTATCACAACTACAAGATCACCGTTATCAGCGATGGTTGCGGTGGCTATGTAGTTCCTTTCATCGTAGGTGCAATGAACGGCTGGACCTTCACCCAGATGCAACTCGACGCTGATGCTTCGATCGCAAACGGTGCTCCGACTTACTACATCAACTTCAAGGCTGCTGAGGGTACTCCGTACCAGATCGTTAGCGGTTTGATGGGTGAGACCGGTGAGATCGAGACTGAGCCGGCATGGGCTGATGACGCTTACCTGCAGAAGAACGTAGAAGGTCAGTGGGTTCGCTACCCGGGTGAGGAAGGTGACAACACCCTGACTCACGAGGATGCTAACATCCTGTACGACCTCCGCGCTGAGGATCTGCGTTGGGCTCGTTGCGATGATTCGCCGCTGGAGCACGTAGTTCTGAGGGTTAACCTGCCGGCAGAGAACTGCCCGGAGGCTGTTGAGATCATCGGTGGTTTCGACGCTTGGGAAGGTACCGCTATGGAGCACCTGGACAATGGTTTGTTCTTCGCAGAGATCGAGGCTAAGCAAGGTATGTTCTTCAAGTTCCGTGGCGCTGGTTCGTGGGATCACGAGCTGGAGCTCTACAACGCTGAGGACGACGCATGGAGCACGATCGCAGACGGTCAACTCACCTTCGGTCAACTCTGGCAGGATGACACCTACAACGGCACTCCTTGCAAGTCGATCGAGTTGGACTTCAGTGATGGTCGCTGGAGCGGTTACGAAGAGGGTATCGAGAACGTAGTTCTCACCGAGAAGGCTCAGAAGGTTATGGTTGACGGCGTTATGTACATCATCCGTGACAACAAACTCTTCAACGTACAGGGTACTCAGGTTCGCTAATCCGAACCCATAGTATCAGCCATGCATGGCTGATCAAACAAATAGCCCGGGCCATTCGCCCGGGCTATTCTGTTGATGGTCTGTCAGCGTTAGCGGTCCATCAGGAATGAACCTTTAGCACCTTTTCGAATGATGAACGTACATTGTCCGGCAAAGGCATGCATCTGCGGCTTTACGAAGCTCTCCAGACAAGCGGCGTCGCCATTAGCTGTGGCGATAAAGCCCTCTCCTTCGTAGCGAATCAGGTTGTTGGCGTTCGGACAGAGGTTGCCGTCTTTATCTACCACGCGTATTGTGTAGTAGCACAGTTCCTCGGGATTCTCCTCTTCGTTGGCCCAAACTACCTCCAAATGATCCGGCTCGCCAGCCGTCTTGATGGTCTCGCGTGCAGCTTCTTTGCCATTCGCATCATAAGCTACAATGGTCATCTCGCCGGCTTCATACGGTACGTCAAACCACATTAGTCGGTATCTGGGCAGCAGTTCCGGCCGCGGCGCGCTGCCCCATTCGGGTACCTCAAACTCACCCACCTTCGGCATACGACTAACGCCCTCTATCGTCTCGCCTTTTGCCAAACGTTTCGTTTCTTCCGCCGTCGCAAAACGCAACTTGCCATAACTCTTGCCGTTCACAAACAGCTCTGCACTGGGATAACTCGTATAGCAGAATACCGGCACCGAGTCGCCCTTCTGCCAGGTCCAGTGGGGCAGTACGTGCAGGGTAGGCGATTTGGTGTTCCACTGACTGCGGTAGAGCCAGTAGCGATCCTTCGGCAGCGATGCCAGGTCGATAATTCCGAAATAGCTACTATGACTCGGCCAAGCGTCCGTATCATACGGCGAGGGTTCGCCCAAGTAGTCAAAACCGGTCCATACAAACTGTCCCAAGGTCCACGGATAGTCGTCCTGCAACTGAAAATCCTGTTCCGGCAGTCCCGACCACGCGCAGTATTCCACGTCGTAACCGGAAGATTGATTATCGGCATAGTGCGCATCCGGCTGAATAACAGCAGGGGTCTTATATACGCCTCGGCTGGAAACGGTGCTGGCTGTCTCACTACCCAAGACCATTTTCTGCGGCAGGTTCTCAAACGCCTCTTCGTAGCGGCCGGTACGGTAGTTCAGTCCCGGCAATTCTACCGCTGCACCAAATCCGTTGTGGATCACGTGCATCGCCTGGTCCATGCCGTTCGTTACGGGGCGGGTGGGGTCGAGCTCGTGGAAGAGCGCCTGCAGGTTTGTGACGATCTCAATACCGTCCTCCAGCACTTGGTTCCACACTTCGTTGCCGCTTGACCAGAGCATCACGCAGGCATTATTGCGGTAGTGCTTCACCATGTTGGTGATATCCTGACGCCACCAGTCGTTGAACTCCTTGTTATAGTCGTTCTCCGTCTTACCGTGGTTCCACACGTCAAAGGGTTCAATCATCATCATCATACCCATCTCGTCGCATAGCTCCACTAGTTGCGGATCCGGCATGTTATGACTGGTACGGATGGCATCACATCCCATGTCTTGCAACATCTTTATCTGGTGGCGCAAGGCATCCTTATGTACCGCAGCGCCCAGCGGTCCTAAGTCGTGGTGGTTGCATACGCCCTTGAACTTACGGGTCTCGCCGTTTAGCTGAAAACCATGCTCCGGTGTATACGAGATACTCCGAATACCGAAGCGCGTCTCTACTTCATCAAGCAGTTCTTCGCCCTTCAGCACTTTCGTACGTGCAACATATAGATTTGGCGTCTCCGGACTCCAAAGATGCGGTTTCGCCACTTCCGTTTGCCCCTCTTGACCATCTATCGTGGCTACCACCTTGCCGTCATAGAGTATGTCGGTCTCGATGGTAACACCCTCTGCTTCGGCAGAAGTAGAGTCTACACCATTTTGCAGCTCTGCGGCAAAGCTTACAATAGCCTTTTCCCGGCTTACTTCCGATGTGCGAACGAGCGTGCCAAACGTAGGGATGTGGATCGGATTGGTTTCTACCAGGTGGACGTTTCTGTACAGACCTGCTCCCGGATACCAGCGGCTCTGTTGCGGTTTGTTCTCCAGATAGACGTCGATATCTACGCTATCGCCCGTGATGAGTTCCGGCAGAATATAGCAGTCGAAGGTGTTGTAGCCGTACGGCCAGTATACCATCTCCTCGCCGTTCACATATACGTCGGCATGACTCATCGCGCCGTCGAACACCAGCGTGTAGAACCGGTCTTTCTTCACCGCCACGCGGGTGCGGTAGTGCCCCTTGCCCATCCAGGGTAGGCCACCGCTTCGGCCGGTCTTCCAGGTCGGCTCGCTCTCGCCGTTCTGCACGACGATGACCTCTTGCAGGTCATTGGCACGGTCAAAAGGTCCGCTGATAGCCCAGTCGTGCGGAATAGTCACGTCTTCCCATACCGGGTTGTCGGTCGTGTCTTGCGTGAACTGCCATTCACGCAGCAATGTATCCGTACGCACCGGCTGCTTCGAAGAGCATGAATAAAGCACCATGCTGCTGATCAGCAGCATGGTATAAACGATTTTTTTCATACGAATCTATATTCTGTTATTTCGTCTAATTTCTCGCCGGGACGCAGTACGATGTTGGGGAAGTCTGCATGATGTATGCTGTCCGGCCACTGCTGTGCCTCCAAGCATACGGCATGTTTCTCGTCATACATCGTGCCGCTCTTGCCCTCGTTGCGCTCGATGAAGTTACCGGTATAGACTTGCAGTCCCTTGAGCGTCGTCCAGCACTCCATCCGTCGGCCGTCGGCCTCCAGCGTACAGGCATGACGCAACTTTTTCTCGGCGTCGGCGGCGCATAGGCACCAGTTGTTGTCTATGCCGCGCCAGGGCTCGAAGAACGCGTCGTACATACGGTCGCCCAGGCGGGTCGGTTTGCGCAAGTCCATCGGCGTACCCGTGACGTCCTGTATCTCACCCGTGGGGCAGGTCCACTCATCAAAAGGCGTAAACCGGTCCGCATTCACTTGCAGCACGTGGTCATCCACCTTGCCGCTCGCTTCGCCCGCCAGGTTGAAGTAGGCATGGTTGGTCATCGCCACCAGCGTCGGCCGGTCGGTCTTAGCCTCGTAGTGGATACGTAGCGCGTTGTCCTTCGTGGCCGTGTAGGTCACCCATACATCTACATTGCCGGGATAGCCCTCTTCGCCATCCTGACTGCGGTAGTGGAGCGTGATCTCATACATACTCTGTGCCGTCACCTCCCATAGCTTGGCATTCCAGCCCTCCAGTCCGCCATGCAGGCTGTTCGGACCGTTGTTGACGGGTAGGGTGTACGCTTCGCCGTCTAGTTCAAACCGGCCGCCACCGATGCGGTTCGCCACGCGTCCGCAGATAGCATTGAAGTAGGTCTCCTTCGTTTGCCACTCCTCGGCCGTACGGAAACCCAGCACGATGTCCTTCACCTCGCCTTGGCGGTTTGCGACGAGCAACTTGGTGATCTTAGCGCCCAGGTTCGAGACCTCGACCTTCAGTCCACCGCTACTCTTAATCGTATAAAATTGAATATTCTTCAT
>DFGU01000096.1 GCA_002371785.1 Bacteroidales bacterium UBA3742 | reverse complement strand
AAATAGCCACGGGTCAAGTCTCCAAAATGGGTATGGTCGTCTTGGAGATGCCATTGTGACGTACCATTTCCGTTGCAATACCCCTGTTTGGTCACCAGATATTTTCCTGCACCCATGCTGCCGAGTACATCTGTTGTCGCTTGCGTATAACTCATGCCGGGTACAGGAGTCGTACTGATTTTCGGATCGGAGGGGTTGTTGCCGCCGAAATCCTCGCGGAAGAGGAGAATGCCATCGGTACAGAGCGCATGTTCGCAATTTTCCTTTTCCACGTGCATGACATAATAGATGCTATCAAAGCCGCAGGTACTAAAGAGGGTGTCGCGGAGGGTGTCGGCTATAGCGAATGTCTTTTCGCGCCAACGGATTTGTCGGGTGGTATCGCAGACGGTGGTATCGGTAAGGATGGTGTCGGGCGTCATGCAGAGGTGAACCTCGATATCATCGATGGCGAAATCGTTGCCATTACCGTTGGTGACGTTGTTGTAGATAGACAGACGGATGGCATTGACACCGACGGGGACGGTAAAGTTCATACCAACAAGGTGCCACTTCGATGAGTATTGCCAGTCGGTCTTGGCAGGCAGAGACGCATCAAAAGGTATCTCTTGCGTGTTCTTTTCCGCCAAGGTCTCGCCGGTCTGCGGATTCGTTAGAACGAACTTCAGACACGGAGCTATAACCGGTCCACGATGGCGCGTGTACCAATCGTATTGGAACCACGTGAACACATTAGCTACGTAGGCGCTGAAGGTCAGTTCGATTCCTTCGCATAGACCGCTTATTTCCGTTTGATAGAATTGTTGGGTTCCGCCGCTTCCGTCTATTTCCAAGAAATAGCCGCGTGTATAATCGTTGGGATAGGTGTGATCATCCTGGATGTACCATTGTGAGCGCTTGGTGGCTCGGTCGGCACCGGGCATTGACCATCCGGTAGTATCTCCGTTGCAGTAACCGGATTTGGTTACCATGTACATGCCGGATCCCATCCCATGCGTAGACTGCCTATAACTCATTCCAGGCACAGGTGTTGAACTAACCCTCGGATCATTCACATCATTTCCGCCAAAATCTTCGCGGAAAAGCAGAATACCATCCGTACAGAGTACCGGTTCCGGTTCTTCGCAATGCTCCGTTTTAACACTGAGTATGTAATACACGCTATCTATGCCACAGGAGTTAAAGATCGTATCCCGCAAGGTATCGGCGATCTGATAGAGGCTGTCTCGCCATAAAATTCGGCTGGTGGTATCGCAGACAAGAGTATCTGTTTTAATCGTGTCCGGCGTCAGACAGAGACGGATCTCAATATCATCCAAGGCGAAGTCGTTGCCGGTGGAGGAACCGCTGGCGTTATTACGAATACTCAGCCTTACGGAATCGATGCCTTCCGGCACAGTGAAGTTCATACCTACCAACTGCCAATTGGCTGTTTCTCGCCACGACTTGGGATAGTTGCTCCAATCGTGCGATATTGTATCCGTAGTATAACGGGCTAATTCTGCACCGGTGACAGGATGCGTGATGACAAAGGACAGTTTAGGGTGCACATAGTTTCTGTTGCGCCAAGCGTTGTATTGTCCGGCGGTGGTCAGATTGGCTACATAAGCAGAGAAAGTCAGCCTTGAACCGGCACAGAGACCGTCTATCACGGTGCTATAGAACACATCATTACCGCTTCCGAGACCGTCAATTTCCAAGAGATAGCCGCGTGTAGTGTCGCCGAAATGGGTATGGTCGTCCATGATGTGCCAGACGGAGTAGTTGGAATTCGAGGAATTGCGGTAGCCGCGTTTGGCGACCAGATAGCGGCCGGCCCCCATACCCGTCCCCGGATCGCTGGTCTGCAGGGTGTAAACCTGCTGGTATCCGCTAGTCATGCCCGATACAGGCGTATGTCCTACAGCCGGATCAGAGGGGTTGTTGCCGCCGAAGTCCTCGCGGAAGAGGAGGATGCCATCCGTACACAGTTCATCCTGAGCGTACAGCACGGTACTTGCGCTCAAAAGGAAGAGTGCAGAAAGAAGGATTCTATGTATGAAACGAGTTGTCATTTCATAAACCTTAATAAAGCAAATGTATTTTTATGTGTTGTGCACAACGCTTTGCGCTTGGGGATCGGTCATATATGGCCGATACTTTTATATAATCGGTCAAGCTTGCGGGACAGAGCCTACATTACTCCGGTTTTACGTCATGGATGGGACGATTTTTTTCAATTCACGGTGCAAAGGTACGACTTTTTTTTGATATAAACAAAAAAAATCGCACTTAAGGGTGCGATTTTTTATAGCGGAGCGTGGTGCAGCATGAGCTATTCATTATAGATCACTAATAGCGATAGCAACACATCAGGGATCAATGACGATGATGACGGCGGTGCTTTTTGGGCGGACAGGGACGGGGCTCATGACGCGGACGGAAATTGGGGTCGCGGAAGCGCGGGTCCTGGTGTCGGCATCGCTCGCATCGACGCATGTCAGCTCGCCTCTTCGGACCGGCCTTGAAGCGGAAATCTGCCTCGCGGCCATGCCCACAACGCGGATCCTGGAAACGTATCTCTTTGCGAACATCGCCCTTCTTCCTTACTACTACTTCTGCCTTACGGCCTTTTGCACTTGCGCCAACCGAGGCGCTTAACATGGCGGCTACGAGGAGCGCCAGACTCAAAAATCGTTTCATAACTCTTCGTTTTTTAGTGGTTTATACTGGTCGACTGGCCTACTGGTCGACTGGTTTACTGATGGTGATACAAAAAGCGTGCCAAAGTGCAATTTAGACCGCTGCGCTGATAGAATATAGACCGCTACGCTGATAGAATATAGACCGCTACTCGGCGTTAGAAGGTTAAGAAGGCCTACGGCGTTAGATCGTTATGAGGGTCTGCGACGTTAACGTGGCAACGCCACCTTTATAACAAAATAACGTGGCGAAGCCACCATTATAACTGTTTAACACAAAAAAAAATCGACATTTCCTTGCGAGTGTCGATTTTTTTTTGTACCTTTGCAGCGGATTTTGTGCGCATATGTGCACGCATGGGTTATGCACCTGTACGAATTAAAGGATTTAATAGCGATGCATCCGGAGCTGGAAGCCACCGTTTCGGAGCTTAAGAAAGGCGGGGAACAACACCTGCTGCTGACCGGGCTGAATGCCTCGGTGAGGGCTATCGTATTGGGGTGCATCGTAGAAAAACTGGGCCAACAGGCGCGAACGGGAAAGGACATGCTTGTGCTGATGGATTCGCAAGACGAAGCGCAGTATCTATATGCCGACCTGCAAGCTATCGAGGCCGAGAACACTAAGCTGCAGGTGCTGCTCTTCCCCAGCGCCAGACGCCGACGTCAGGGTGCCGACGAGGCCATGATCATCCAGCGCACAGAGACGCTGACGGCCCTGAGCGCCGAGAGCGAGAGGCAACGTATCGTGGTCAGTTATCCCGAAGCCATCACAGAGGGCGTACCCAAGCCGCAACAACTGACGCAGAACACCATCCGCCTCCGTACCGAGCAGACCATGCCCATCAGCCGACTGACGGAGATGCTGCAGGAGCAGGGATTTGAGCGGATGGACTTTGTCTATGAACCGGGCCAGTATGCCGTGCGCG
>DFGU01000019.1:4712-5185 GCA_002371785.1 Bacteroidales bacterium UBA3742 | reverse complement strand
CAGGAGATCCACATGAACGACCTCTGCCGCGAGATGGCTATCACCATCGTGGGAACGGTAGGCGAAGCTAAGATCAAGGATCCTGCAGCGTTCTACAACACCATCGAGATTGCTGTCGCTGAGGTACGCGTCCTGAGCCGTCCTACTACCGCCGATGTGGTGGACATGAACGCCCTCAAGTTCGGCGACGAGGAGACCCTGCTGCGCTATAAGTTCGACAACCGTCAGGTGACGCTGCGCAACCCGCGCGACATGGCTATACTGAAGGTACAGTCGACCATCGCCAAGGCCTTTGCCGATTTCCTCACAGAGAACGGCTTCACGCAGATCTATACCCCGAAGATTGTATCCGAGGGTGCAGAAGGCGGTGCGAATGTATTCCGCATGGACTACTTCGGCAAGCAGGTCTATCTGGCACAGAGTCCGCAGTTCTATAAGCAGATCGGCGTAGGCGTCTATGAGCGCGTGTTTGA
>DFGU01000019.1:0-4594 GCA_002371785.1 Bacteroidales bacterium UBA3742 | reverse complement strand
ATCTCGCTGGATGTGGAGATGGGCTTCATCAAGGGACAGGAGGATGTTATGCTGCTGGAGGCTGCCCTGCTGCGTCATATCATCGCTACTGTAGCAGAGCGTTGCGGCCACGAGCTGAATCTGCTCGGTGCTACGATGCCTAAGTTGCCTAACGAGGTGCCGGCATGGAAGCTGAGCGAGGTGCATGAGATCCTGTTTGAGAACAAGCTGTGCGAAGCCGATCACCGTGGTGAGGATGACCTCGCCCCCGAGGAGGAGCGCGCTATATGCAAGTACGCCCTGGAGAAATACGGTTCGGACTTTGTGTTCGTCACCCATTTCCCCTCCGAGCACCGTGCTTTCTATGCCATGGACGATCCCGAGGATCCGACATTGACGTTGAGCTTCGACCTCTTGATGCGTGGTCTGGAGATCACCTCCGGCGGACAACGTATCCACAAGGAAGCCGACTATCGCGAGAAGATGCTGCGTCGTGGCATGAACCCGGATGCTTTCCGCTTCTACCTCGACACGTTCCGCAACGGCATGCCGCCTCACGGAGGTTTTGCTATCGGACTGGAGCGTATCACGGCTTGCTTCCTGAATATCAACAACGTGAAAGAATGTAGTATGTTCCCCCGCGATATCAACCGCGTGGCTCCCTGATGCAAGAGGTCGCTCAGAAATTGGAACACAAGGGCGTCAAGCCCACGGCAAATAGGATGTTGGTCTATCAGGTTTTGGTGGACCAACATCATCCTTTATCGTTGCGCGACCTGGAGGACGAATTGGTCACCATGGACCGTAGCAGCATTTTTCGCACGCTGACCCTCTTTCTCAAGCACGATGTGATACATGCTTTTGAGGACGGTCGTGGTGTGGAGCATTATGAACTATGTCGCCATCATGACGACGAAGATCACTCGGCCAGCCATGTGCATTTCTACTGCGAGTCGTGCGGTCGCACCTACTGTATCGAGCAGGTGAGCCTGCCGCAGGTGGAGCTACCGGCCGAGTATCATGTACATTCAATGTCTTTTGTCGTGAAGGGCCTGTGCCCGCAATGTCAGAAAATATGAAAACTAAATCAGTTCTTTTATTTCTTTCTGTAGCGCTTCTGTGCGCTTGTGGAGGTACTACACCGACCACCTTGACCAATGACCAACCGCAACAGGATACCATTCCTGTGACCACTGTGATCGTAGAGCGTGAGATGGCTTCGGCGGATATGACCGTATTCGGCGGTATCCAGTTTGGCCGTGTACGTTCGATCACTACGGACGATCTGCTGGCCGAGACGCCGGAGATACGTTTTGATGAGCAGGGCCACCTGGTGGCTACCAAGCCGGCCGAGGTTATCATACGTGATAAACAGGGCCGTGTAGCAAACCATAACGGCGGTAAACTGAATAAGGATACCGTGGGCTTCCTCTTCCGTACTACGTATCAGTATGAGGGCGAGACCAATCGCGTCAAGTGGATCCGTTCGGACAATACGGTCAACAAGTTGCAGTCGGTCAACTATCGCCGCTTCAACTATGAGGGGGATAAGGTTTATCCTAACGAGATGTTCGAACTGCTGCAGTCCGGTCAGTGGCCTGCTGCCAACTACTCCACCTACGAGTACAAGGACATGGACGACCAGGGCAACTGGCTCTCTCGTGAGGTCAAGAACTACTACTTCGAACGACCCGACTTCCTCTCGCCTGAGGTGATGAACCAACTGGATAACGAAGAGGCTATGCAGGCGGCAGAGAAACTGCTCCAAGAGCACGTACAAGACGCAACGCCTACTACCTATACAGAAAGTCGTACGATCGAGTACTACGAATAAAACAGAATAGGAGCGACCCTCGGGCCGCTCCTATTCTATTAGGCTTTCAGCTTTCAGCATTCGGCTTTCAGTCTCTCTTCGTATTCGGCCTTTACGTCCTCATAGAAATGGGCTTTGGCGGTGGATACGTACGGCATCAACCAAAGGAAACCAATACAACAAGTGAGGATACACAGCAAAACCCAGCCGAGGAAGGTCAGATTTAGCACAAACAGCTCCCACTTATGACCGCGCATCATTATGCGACTGGTACGTAGTGCTTCGGTAGCGGATATACTCGGGGTGTCACGGATAATAAACGGTACGAGTTCATACGCTAAGCCAAAGATAATAGAGCCAATCATCAGGGTAGGAATGAGCAGCAAGACTATAATCAAGCCCATCAGGAAGCCCGACTCTACATAATTGATCCAATTGGCTGTAAACTCATGGAACAGCGATGAGGCCGGACTCTCGTTGCGCTCTTCGCGGCGCGCGAAAGATAGACAGAGGTTGTAGAATGCAAAACTCAATGGCATCATTACTAACAAGCTAACCAGCGCATTGGTGCTGCTGCCAACGAGGTTTAACCACTGGATTTTAGCAAACTCGGCAATGTAGCTTGGGGTGCTACCAATACCAGAAACAACAAATAGCAGCAATGCTAATACGGCCATTTCGTTCCAATGACCCTTCAGGGTCTCACGTGCCATAGCACGGTACTCAGAATACGATTTCATAAGTTCGAATAATTTAATATTAAGTGTTCAGTATTCAGTTTTCAGATAGCTGACGGCTGACGGCTGATAGCTGACGGCCTTTACCTATACTTCTCCTCTTCGCAGTCGGCAAGTAATGATAGGTATGACTCGTAGCGCGAGATAGCTATCTCGCCGCGTTCCAGGGCGTCCATCACGGCGCAGCCGGGTTCGTTGGTGTGGGTACAGTTGCCGAAGCGGCATTCGGTACCTACGCGGAAGATGTCGCGGAAATAATGACTCATCTCCTCGCGCTGCATGTCAAACGACCCGAATCCCTTGATACCCGGCGTGTCGATAATCCAACCTTGGCTTTCGACTTTCGACTTTTCGCTTTCGACTAACTCATACATCTCCGAGAACGTCGTGGTATGCATACCTTTGTTGTGGGCGGTGGATATTTGCCCCGTACGCGCCATCTCCCGGCCGAAAAGGGCGTTGAGGAGCGTACTCTTGCCTACGCCCGAATTGCCGCTCAGAAGCGTTGTTTTGCCCCTTAAAAGGGGTAATATGTCTGCGGGCTGCAGGCTGATAGCCGAGAGGGCCATGGTCTGGTAGCCCAGCGACTCGTAAAGCTCGCGCAATTCCTGCAGGCGCAGCAGTTCCTCATCATTCAATAGATCCACCTTGTTGAAGATCAGGAGCGCCGGTACGCGGTAGGCTTCAGCGGTAGCCAGGAAGCGGTCGATGAAGACGGTACTGGTCTCGGGATGGTTGATGGTGACGATGAGCGCCACTTGGTCCAGGTTGGCGGCGATGATATGACAATCCTTGCTCAAGTTGGTCGAGCGCCGGATGATGTAGTTGCGACGAGGCTCTACATCGGTTATCCAACCGATGGGACCGGCTTCGCCTGTTAGACCGCTATCGCTATTAGACCGCTTTGCTGTTAGACCGGCTTCGCCTATTAGACTCACCGTTACATAGTCTCCCACGGCCACGGGGTTGGTGGAGCGAATGCCGCGAATGCGGAAATTACCCTTGATATGGCACTCCAATAGCTGTCCCTCATCCGTACGAACGAGGTATGTGCTGCCGGTCGATTTGATGACAAGTCCTCTCATTAGAATGCTTCGGTGGCTGTGAGGTAGAACGAGTAGCTGCGCCAACTGTTCCACTCGGTGTATATATTATTGCGTGCTACATCGGCACGTATATTGATCTTAGCGCGGTTGATGCCAAGGCGTATGCCCAGGCCGTAGCCTACTTTGGGTGTCGTCCACTGCCAGTTCTGCAGGTTATATACATCGCCTACGCCCGCAAAGACGCACGCATGGATAAAGTTCCATATCGGTAACCTCAGCTCGGTTTGTAGCGCCAGCATGGCATCGTCGCGGAACATGTTGCGAGGTACGCCGCGTACCAGGTCCTGTCCGCCCAGGGTGGGCAGCATCTGAAAGGGCGTCGAGCCGTTGCCGAAAGCCCATGCGGTGCGTAACTGGTAGGCCAGGATGCATCCCTTGCCCAGGTGGATGTACTGCCTAAGGTCGGTGTCCAGACGCGTGAGGCGACTGTCGCTACCCAGCTTGGGCTCGTAGTACATCACGCCGGCTTTGAAGAGCAGACCGCGGGTGGGGTAGTATAGTACGTCACGGCTGTCGTATTGGGCCATGAGACCGAAGCCCCACATCAGGCACGGCGTAGCCGACATATCGGTTCGCTCGTGCAGGAAATCCACTGCCGGACCTATTGCCCACGCGTGAGGCAACTCAAAGAGAGCCGCCACTTGGGCATAGCCTCGCCGACTCTCATAGACGCTACCTACGCGTGCCAGCGGTGCCGTGGAGTCGTTGCCTATGTTGCCCGTACCGTAGTAGGTGTCGGGGTAGTCGCGATAGCCGCCGTTCACTTGCAGCAGCAGCGGTGTCCGGCCACCGATATAGAGGTTGGCATGGATGTTGACGTACCACTGATGCTTCAGCGACCATGCGCCGTCCAGTTGCAGCACCGAGGTGCGACTCGCGTCCGGCAGACGGAGATAACCTTGCACACCGGCTCCGAACACCCAGTTGGTCTCGGGGGCATAGTTGATGACCGGCGCACC
>DFGU01000056.1:4010-7562 GCA_002371785.1 Bacteroidales bacterium UBA3742 | reverse complement strand
GGTCACGCCGTTAGGCTGGGTCTGCGAACCGTGGAAATCAGTGCCGAGGTAGGCGAATTGAATGAAGTAGCGCATGGATTTCGGGCGATAGTTGGGCTCGGTAGGCTATCCAGAGTCCGCCTCCGAGCAGGATGACAGAACGGACGATGCTGCTCAGCCAGATATTCGGGATGGGCAGATAGCGAACCAAGAGCATGTTAAGCAGGAATATAGCGACGAGCAACGCCAACGTAGCGTACCAGCGGCGATGGAGGATGCGGATGCCATAACAGCGAACCGTGATCAGGATGAGCACGAAATAGAGGGCATAGGCGATCAGGTTGCTCCATGCGGCGCCCGTCATACCATAGCGGGGGATGAGCACGCTATTGAGCACCATGGCCGTGATGGTCAGCACAAACGAATAGACCATCGATAGGGCATACAGACGCGAGTAGTTAAGCGTATTGAGGCATACGGAGAACGTCGCCAGGATCAGTTGCGACAGGCTCAGGATGAGCACCACGTCGCGTGCCTGGGCATAGGTCTGGCCGTTAGGCAGGACATGGAAGATGAGGTCGATATTGAGCCATATGCCGAGCAGGATAAATCCGCCGATGAGCAGCAGGTTGCTCGTCACCTGGCGTACCAACAGGGAGCAGCCCTCTTTGTCCTGGTCCTTGAGCGTCTGGGCTATCTGCGGCGAGGCGATAGCCGTGACAGAGCGGTAGGGAATGCTAACCATGACGGCTATATAGGTGGCGATAGCGAATATACCGGTGCTGTCCAGTCCCATCTTTGCCGTGATGAAGAACGACGACAGGATGGGCGCCAGCGTGCCGGCCAGGGCCGAGACGATGAGAAAACCGGTATAGGTCAGGTAGCGCCGGATGAGTTGGTGGTTTTGGCGCAGCCAGGGCCAATCGGGTCGGAGACTGATGCGACCGAGGCGGAAGAGATAGACGATATTGATCGTAGCCGCTACGCCATAGTTGAGGCATATGCCCAGCATCAGTCCGTTGAGCGAGAGGACATGGAATGCATAGAGCAGGTAGAGCACCAGCAGGCCGATGCGGACGATCAGTTCGCGTACGGCACGCGGCAGTACGATATGCATCAGCACGTTGGCGCATGTCTCGGCCACCTGCTGATAGAGCATGAAAAAGGCCAGGGGCAGGACCAGGTAGTAGTAGCCCACGAAGAGGGGCGACTTCTCACCAAACCAGGCGGCCAGGGGTACGTGGCAGGCGCAGTAGATAGCCGCAAACAGGCCGAAGCCGATCAGCGGCACCACGATCGCCCAGAAGAAAAATCCGTGCTCCAACCGTCCGTCCTCCGTCTTGAAATAGGGCGAGAAGCGGATGAGCGAATTGCTGGTGCCCAGTTGGGCCAGACCGATAAACAGCGTGGCGGCATCGATGAATACGCGTGCCAACCCGATTTCCTCGGTAGTGAGGAAACGGGTCAGCACGAAGAACGTAGTCACGAATCCGACCGCTATACCCAGGTAGGTCACGATCGTGCCGCGCAACGACTGTTTAGCGATAACGCCCATCTTACTTCACTTCCAGCAGTTCGACGATGAAGATCAATGTCGAGTAGGGCGGGATAGACTCACCCATGCCACGTTCGCCATAAGCCAGCGAGTAGGGGATATAGAAGCGGTACTTGCTGCCAACAGGCATGAGTTGCAGACCTTCCGTCCAGCCCTTGATAACACCCGTGAGCGGGAACTCGATAGGTTCACCGCGCTCGTACGAGCTATCAAAGACGGTGCCGTCCAGCAACTTGCCCTCATAGTGCACTTTGACGGTGTCGGTAGCTGCGGGGCGCGGAGCTTTCTTGTCCTTGACCTTCTTCAGCACCTCATACTGCAGACCGCTGGCGGTGGTTACAACGCCTTTGCGTTTGCCGTTCTTGGCCAGAAACTCTTTCTCGCGCGCGATAGCCTCCTCGGCCTGACGTGCCTGGAGCGCCTCAAAGGTCGTCTGCAGGTAGGCCGAGAGATCGTCGATGCTCAGCGTCGAGTCGCCGTTCAGTCCGTTGATGAAGCCTTGCTTCACGATATCATACTGGCTGGGGATGCCGGGCATGATCTCTTTCTGGCCCTGTATCATCTGGCCCATCTGCAGGCCGTTGATCAGGCCGATATAGTAGTTAATCGTGTCGCCTTGGGTGGCGAGAACAGGTTGCTGGGCCCACGCCGTGAAGGTGGTGAGCGCCAGCAGTGTTGCTATAAACAGTCGTTTCATCAGTTGATCTTTTGAATTTGAATATCCGAATTTTCTTGTGCCGGTGCAGCCTGCGGTGTGGCCTTAATGACCTTCTTGAGTTCTACGGTGAAGATCAGCGTAGAGAAGGGCTGGATAATACCCTGGTTGCGTTCGCCGTAAGCCAGTTCTTGCGGGATGTAAAGCATATACTTTGCACCCGGGCTCATGAGTTGCAGACCCTCGGTCCAGCCGGCGATGACGCCGTTGAGTGCGAACTTGAGAGGTTCGCCACGCTTGTACGAGCTGTCGAAGACGGTGTCGTTGATGAGGCTACCTTCGTAGTCCACTACTACCGTGTCTGTAGCGGCAGGATGCTCGCCATTACCCTCGCGGATCACCTTGTACTGCAGACCGCTGGCCGTCGTCTGGATGCTGTCTTTCTTCTGGTTGTCGGTGAGCCACTGCTCATTCTGCTTCTTCCACTCGCCGAACTGACGGTTCAGGGAGAGCTCCTGGAGGAACTGCATAGCCTCTTCTTTGCTCATCATCTCCTCGTAGTCGTTCAGGCCGTTGATGACGCCCTGGAAGAGGATGTCGAAGTTCAGCTTGATATCCTCAAAGCCGCCAAGTCCCTCGTCTTTCTCCTCGGTCTGACGGAGCATGTTACCGATCTGGCGACCACCAAAGTAGGCATTCTGGTCCTGCACTTTCAGCTTCAGACCCTTGTTGACATTCTCCACAAAGAGGTCAAACATCTGCTCCTTCGGCGTGATGGTGTCCATCTGCTCGAGCATCGGTTTGTACTGCGAGATATAATATAGTGCGGAAGCGTAGTTGACAGAGTCCATGTGGTTCTTCAGCTCTACCTCGGCCTGCTCGCTCGGACATTTCTCGGCCGGTACAGCCTCATACTCTACGCCCTCTTGGGGCTCGCTCTGCAGTACCTGCATAGCTTGCATGATCGTCATCGTGGTGGTATCGCCCAGCCAGGTGTTGACAATAGCCTGCAGGAAGAGCTCACCGTTGAAGGTCAGTTGGGGCTGCTTCATCAGACCCTCGGTAACGAACGACTGACAGTTGACACCCAGGTCCAGACCCATCATCTCGGTCGGCGCCAGGTCAAACTCACCATTGTAACCGGCCTTGATAGCATCCAGATACTCGTTGAGAACCTCTTCCGAACTGTCGTTGATCATGTTCGAATAGTAGAGACCGAGTGCATAGTTTACGGAATCGGCTTCTGTTTCCAGTGTGATGGTCTTGGTCTTGTAGCCGCAAGAAGCCATAAGGGCGGCTACCAAAACGATAATACTAAATTTTTTCATTGCTATTCTTTAATTCTTTAATTCATTAATTCTTT
>DFGU01000056.1:0-3882 GCA_002371785.1 Bacteroidales bacterium UBA3742 | reverse complement strand
TCAATTCCCAGCAGTTCGACGGTGAAGATCAGCGCTGCGTAGGGCGGGATAGAGGCGCCGGCACCGCGTTCGCCGTAGGCCAACTGGTAGGGGATATAGAATTTGTACTTCGAGCCGATCGACATGAGCTGCAGACCTTCGGTCCAGCCACGGATCACGCCGTTGAGCGGGAAGGTGATCGATTCGCCACGACGATACGAGCTGTCAAAGACCGTGCCGTCAATCAGTGTACCCTCATAGTGTACGCGTACGGTGTCGGTAGCCTTCGGTTTCTGACCGAGCGAGGGCTCCAGCACCTCATACTGCAAGCCGCTGGCAGTCGTCTTCACGCCTTCGCGCTTGGCGTTCTCCTGGAGAAACTTCTCGCCGTCGGCTTTGGCCTGACCGGCTACCTTAGCCTCCAGTTCCTGGAAATACTGGCCCAGCACCTGTTGTGCCTCCTGGTAGGAGATCTGCGGTTGCTGGTGGGTGAGGACGTCCTCGATACCCTTTGCCAGGTCCTGATAATTGAGCGACTCTACGCCGCTACCCATCAGGTTTTGACCCATACTGAGTCCTAATGCATAACTTACTTTGTCCATAATATTTTGTTTTTTTTAGTATAAAGTCATAAGTCGAAAGACCGTCCTCCGGACTCAAAGCCGCTTTTCTCTTTGAGCGCAGCGGTCTATTTCAGCACCGCCGCATAGCGTGCGATATATTTGCCCAGGATGTCGAACTCGAGGTTCACCACCGACCCCACCTGCATATAGCGGAAGTTGGTATTCTCCTGGGTATAGGGGATGATGCATACCGATACGTAGCCGCGGTCTCCTTGGATGTCGGGTTGGCATACGGTCAGGCTCACGCCATTGATGCACACCGAGCCCTTGTCCACGCAGAAATAGCCGCGCTCTATCATCTCGCGCGACGACGCATACTCAAAGCGGTAGTACCAACTGCCGTCGGTCTCGCGTGCCTCGATGCACGTGGCTTTCTGATCCACGTGACCCTGCACAATATGTCCGTCCAGCCGGCCACCCATCATCATCGAGCGCTCTACGTTCACCCAGTCGCCTACCTGCAGCAGGTCCAGGTTCGTCAGGCGCAGCGTCTCCTGCATGGCCGTGACGGTATAGAGCTCGCCCTCCGTGCGTACTACCGTCAGGCACACACCGTTGTGAGCTATCGACTGATCGATACTCAGCGGTTCGCCAAAGGGGTTGCGCAGCGTGAAATGCTTATTGGTTTGTTCGGTCTCAATCTTAACGACTTGAGCCATGGTTTCTACGATTCCTGAAAACATAAAGTTATTTACGATTTTACGATTTATATATTTTCACATTTTTTAATTTTCGCATTTCCTCATTTCATAAATTTCACATTTTTAACCAAGGCGGTTAAGGGGAAATCCTTGCGGGTGAGGACGAAGAGATATATACCGAGCAGCACGGTGCCGATGCCCATGTGCGCCCACATATTCTCAATACCGAGCACATAGATAGGCAGGTAGTAGGCCGCCAGTAGCACTACGGTCAGCAAGGTGTACCTACCGATACACTTTAGGTCATAAGGTATAGGCGCGCGCTTCTGGCCAATGAAATACGAGAGCAGCATGATGCACAGATAGCATACCAGACTGCTACCGCACGATGCCCAGTAGCCGATACGCGGTACGCCCACGATCTGGAGCACCAGCGTGATGACCAGTCCGATCAGCGAGAAATAGGCACCCCAGCGCGTCTCGTCCGTCAACTTGTACCAGAAGCTCAGGTTGAAATATACGCCCTGGAACACATACGTCCACAGCACGACGGGTACGATCTTCAGTCCCTCCCAGTAGTGGCTCGAGATGATGTATCGGAAGATATCCAGATAGAAGATCACGCCCAGCAGGATCAGCAGCGAGAAGATCACGTAGTACTTCATCGCATCCGCATAGGCCTCCACCGACTGGCGGTCTTTGTGCTTGGCAAAGACGAAGGGCTCGTAGGCATAGCGGAAGGCCTGGGTGAACATCATCATCACCATCGCCACCTTGAAGCACGCACCGTAGATACCCAGTTGGGCCTGCGCGTCGGCTCCCGGATACAGGTAGGGGAAGATGATGCGGTCCAGCGTCTGATTCATGATGCCGGCTACGCCCAGTACCAGTAGCGGCAACGAGTAGCGCAGCATCTCGTGCAGCACCGGCCACGAGAACCTACCGCCTCGCGGCATGGTGAAGGGCAGCAGACAAACCGTCTGGATAGCCGTGGCCAGTATATTGCTGATGAACACATACACCACGTCGTTCTTCTTCAGTACGACCAGGAACAGCAGGTTGAAGCCTATGTTCAGCGCCACAAACAGCAGTTTCAGCGCAGCGAACAGGATCGGACGCTTCTTGTATCGCAGATAGGCGAACGGGATGCTGGCAAAGGCATCCATCGCTACCGTCACGGCCATCATGGCGATAAACTCGGCATGACCGGCATAACCCAGGCCGTTGGCTATCGGTCCGCGGAAGATGACGCACACCGCGGCAAACAACGTGCTCGTCGTCAGCAGCGTCAGAAACGAGGTGCGATATACCGTAGCGGGATCGCGATCCTCGCGGTTGGCGAAGCGGAAGAAGCCTGTCTCCATACCGTACGTCAGGATCACGAGCAGCAACGCCGTCCAGGCGTACAGGTTGGTCACGATACCATAGTCCTCCGTACGCGCCAGCACATAGGTGTAGAGCGGCACCAACAGGTAGTTCAGAAACTTACCGATGATGCTACTCAGTCCGTATATGGCGGTGTCCTTCGCCAAGGATTTCATCTCACTCATTGCTTTCAATATTTATCGGTGTGCTCGGAAGCACTTTTTTCGACTTCGGAGGCACTCCGGCCGCTAACGCAGATTACTATTTCCCCTTTCGGTGCTTTCTCTGTGAAATGCGCAATCAGTTCGGCTAATGTCCCCCGAACCGTCTCTTCGTGCAGCTTGCTGATCTCGCGACTCACGCTCGCGCGACGTTCCTCGCCGCATACCGCCGCCAGTTGCTCCAGGGTCTTCACCAGCCGGAAAGGCGACTCATACACGATGAAGGTCTGGTCCAGCGCCGATAGGTACTGGAGACGCGTCTGACGTCCCTTCTTCTGCGGCAGGAAACCCTCGAAATAGAATCGGTCGCAGGGCAGACCCGAGTCCACCAGTGCCGGCACAAAGGCCGTAGCGCCCGGCAGACACTGCACCTCTACGCCCTCGCGTACGCAGGCCCTCACGAGCATGAAGCCCGGGTCGCTGATACCGGGTGTACCGGCGTCGCTGATCAGGGCCACCTGCATGCCGGCCGCGATACGACGAGCCATCTCGTCACTCGTCTCATGTTCGTTGAACTTATGATGACTCTTCAGCGGCGTATGGATATCGTAGTGCTTCAGCAGCACGGACGATGTGCGGGTGTCTTCGGCCAGAATCAGATCGGCCTCACGGAGTACCCGCAACGCCCGTTGCGTGATATCCTCCAGGTTGCCTACCGGTGTGGGAACGACGTACAGCATTATCCGAAGCGACGATGAAGAGCTGTGATAAACAGGGTGTATGCGGTTGCCTCCTTATCCCAGTTGAAGTTCTGATCGAGGTAGTCGAGTGCCTGGTCGAACGAACCCATCTGGTTGATGGTGTCCAAGGTCTTCTGCAGTTTCTCACCGCTCTGGCCGAACAGCTCGCGTTGGAACAGGAACCTGTCGCCCAGCGAGATAGCCTGACGGATGTCGCTCACCTGCGGACCGTACATATTCGGACGTGCTGCCGGCTGCGGCGCGGGCTGAGGAGCGGGTTGCGGTGCTGCTACAGGCTTAGTCACAGGAGCTGCAGGCTTAGTCACAGGAGCTGCAGGCTCGGCTACCGGAGCCACGGGCTCTGCTACAGGTG
>DFGU01000003.1:7302-14977 GCA_002371785.1 Bacteroidales bacterium UBA3742 | reverse complement strand
TAGAGATGATGAAAACGTATTCCGTTACGGTGGAGAAGATAGCGGAAAAGCTATGCATGACGCCCAAGACTTTGAACCGCAAAGTCATGGACCTGACGGGTATCTCTACCAAGCAATACCTGCTCTTTATCCAATTGGAGCATTCACGTGAACTGCTCTTGCAACAAGAGCCGGAGTTGTCCATCACGGAAGTATCGTTGAGGTGTGGTTTTGAGAATGCCAACACCTTCTCTACCGCATTCAAGAGAGTGTACAACCTCTCTCCAACGGAGTTCCGCCGCCAAGCGGAAGCATAATCCTATAACACGCGCATTATAACTAACCGAGGGGCAACCCTCACAATATTAACTAAAACTCAAATTATTATGAGAAAATTATTTACTCTTAGCCGCTTGGCAGCATTCCTGCTGACGGCAATGCTGGCTCTCCCGCTGCAAACCTTTGCGGAAGACATTCAGCTCAACTTGAAAAAAGGAGAGATCTACAATGGTGAATGGGCCACACATGTCTTCAAAGTGGGAAGTCAAAACCCTGGGCCAATGCTTACAAGTGGTAACGTTGACTTTTTTCCGACCGAATTAGAAAATGATGAGCATGGTAACAAGCAGTATAAGATAGGAAACATCTACTGTCCTATGACGGAGGGTACATCGACTATCTTGGTTCAACCGGCGATAGAATACGATGAATGGGGAAACTCTTCGAATATCACATACACCATTACCGTAAATGTTAGTGGAAATTATGTAACAGCAGCCGCTGCTTCTGATAATGTATCTGCCTCTTCTTATGAGCCGGATCCTGCAGTATTGCATGACCTCACCCTTGCTCCGGGTGCCTCTGCATATAATTGGATGAAATTAGTCTATGTATCGGATTGCGGATTTGCATATTCGCAAGCACCGGAGAACTTTGTTCGTTATTGGGATACAGTACCGAAAGAGTGTGTTACGATTACCTCCAGCAATTCGAGCATAGTAGAAGTTTCAAACGGTCAGTTCATCGCTCGTGGAACAGATGGTCAATCTGCAACAATTACCATGAGTTGTGCTCCGAGTGGAGAATACCTCAATGTCCCCACTGGAAGCGTATCGTTTACGGTGAACATTGATGGCAGTGCAGCCGTAGAAAAGCAAGATATCGACATGTATTTCCAGGATTATGACAATAGCACGTATCAAAACGTTCGTATCTCAGAGTTTGAGATGATTATGGATGAGACGGGTTATTACGAATCGCATACCATTGAGTTTAAATGGTCGTTACCGGGTGTACCTAATGTCACCTTCACTTCCAGTGACGATCAATTGTTGGAGGTTTATGCAGATCCAGATACTGATAACGACAGGTATTTGGTATCTTTCTATCCACATAGTTATGGAAATTTCACCATTACGGCTACTTTTGCTGGAGACGCGCAGTACAATCAGGTTACCGCTACGCTGGACGTATCTGTAATTAATAGCAGATACTCTTTCGCTAAAGACTTGGTTTTCAAAGAGCAATCGGATCCTTCTTCCCCTTACAATCAGTACGATGTGATAGTTGATCATTTAGAAATGACGGAAGGAGAAACTGTCAAGCTGCCTGAATTATGTCATAGATACGAGCGGTACCCTGCTTCTCATACCCTCTTCCCATCGCAGAGCGCTGCCCGTGGTCACTTCGTTGCCCCGTGGCTTAATCCGTCATGTCATGATGTAGGATGTGCAGTAGATGTCGAACATATCACAGCCGTTGCAGCAGGTAGAGATACGTTGGTAGTGAAATATCACTTCTATAGCGACGAACCTTTGGAGACCGTTAAGTTGCCTATCCGCATTTTGCCGTTGGTTCAACCGGTAGCTAATAACACTGAGACCTCTTTCGATTTTGGTTCTACTACTCCGGGAGCTAATTCAGAGTTGATTTTCCAAACTACAGCTAACGACAAGGTCAATGATGGCAAATTGGAAATCTCCACTACTCTGAATCCGTCGCAAGTAGAAACATTTATTGACCGCAATGCGGCCGGAACCCAAGCATGGTTGGATAACTTGCAGGGTGCACTGACCCTCAATTTGCCTGCCGGTCAAGGCACACTCTCCATTGAGTGCTACGCAGATCCCAGTGTAGAGTTCAAGTTGAAGATCCGTGGAAAAGCGGCTGTTACCATCGCGCAAACCAGTATGGGTACTGCTGAAGTGAACTTTGATTTGGAAGAACCGACAGCAGTCATCATCTATCTGACCGGTGCAGGCGGTTATAGTCCTGCGCCAAAACGCGCTCCGGCAGCAAAAGCTGAAAGTGCAAAAGGATATATCAAGTCTATCTCTATTGCTCCGAGAGCAGATATCGCAGCTAAACAAGACCCCGACAACGCAGGTGTTTACTACTCTACCTTCTTTGACAGTTCGAGAAAGTTCACACTCCCTGCCGGAACAGAGGCATACGTGGCTACTATCAGCGGTGGGGACATGATTATGAATAAGGTAGTTAACGGCGGTGAAGTGCTTCCGGCTAACACGCCTGTAATCCTCAAGTCCAACGTTGCTTCCTTATCGCTCACTCCGACCGATGATGCTGCTGTTACGATTAGTGCAGAAAACGCCCTCCACGGTGTAGATGAAGCAACAGCTGCCCCGGCAAACTGCTACGTGCTCTCCGGACACTCGACCGACAATAGTGTAACTGGCGTTGGTTTCTACGAGTTCACCGGAAAGATTCCTGCGCACAAAGCTTACCTCACCATCAGCGATGGAGCAGCTTACGCTCCGAAGAAACTACGCTTCGTCTTCAATAACGAGCAGCAGGCTACAGGCATCGACAATGCAGCTGATGGTATCATGAGCGAGAAACGCCTTGAGAACGGACAACTCGTTATTATCAAGAACGGCGTACGCTACAACGCACAAGGTCAGGTTATTCAATGATTTTAATTGGAGGACAACATTATGAGTAAGAAACAATATTTCAGCCCAAAAGTACAGACCACGACGTTGTTCAGCGCCGGTGCAATCTGTGTTGTCAGTACGCCTTCCGCCGCCAGCAACATGGACGTCAAAACCGGAGTTGAGACCAACGAAGTTTGGTAAGTACATTCATTTGTCAATTATCAATGTTTTTGGAGAGCCTGACCAGTGATGGTCGGGCTCTCTCGACTCTCGACTCTTGACTCTCGACTCTCGACTCTTGACTCCCGACTCTTGACTCTTGACTCTTGACTCTTGACACTTTGTTGTATCGTCGGCACGCCCCGCACGCGGGTTCTTAGCCCCACAAGGGGGCACGATTATTACACTACGTTCTCTCAAAGAATAAAGCCTAATATGTATAGCTGCTATAGTGAATCAGTCTATCAGCGTAGCGGTCTATCAGTGCAACGGTCTGTCAGTGCAACGGTCTATCAGGCTCTTCAAGAGCCGGTCTGCAAAATATGTATAGCTGCTATAGTGAATCAGTCTATCAGCGTAGCGGTCTATCAGTGCAACGGTCTATCAGTGCAACGGTCTATCAGGCTCTTCAAGAGCCGGTCTGCAAAATATGTATAGCTGCTATAGTGAATCAGTCTATCAGCGTAGCGGTCTATCAGTGCAACGGTCTGTCAGTGCAACGGTCTATTAGGCTCTTCAAGAGCCGGTCTGCAAAAAAAATCGCACTTTCGGGTGCGGTTTTTTGTTTTTTTATGAAAAAACACAAATAAATTTGCACATGTGCGATTTATTTTGTACCTTTGCACGACTTTTTGTGGGTCTATAAAATTAACCGGTCGCAAACGGCGACCAAATAATAACTGGTTTGAAATAGTTTGAAGTAGTTGAAATGGCTTGAGGGGATTGTGAAATCTAACGCGAAGCATCAAACAACGTCAAACTACATCAAACAAAAAAGATGTAAGATGAATATTGTAAGAAAGGAGATCGCTCTCCCCGATGGACGAGTGATCACGCTGGAGACAGGCAAACTGGCTAAACAGGCCGACGGCGCCGTAATGGCTACCCTGGGCAACACCATGATTCTTGCCACCGTCTGCTCCGCAAAAGATGCTGTACCCGGTACCGACTTCATGCCGCTCACCGTTGAGTACAAAGAGAAATTCGCCTCCGCTGGTCGTTTCCCCGGAGGATTCACACGCCGCGAAGGCAAAGCTTCGGACTACGAGATCCTGATCGCACGACTGATCGACCGCGCACTGCGCCCCCTCTTCCCGAGCAACTACCACGCTGACACTTTCGTAAACGTTACCATGTATTCGGCCGACGGCATTGATATGCCCGAGTCGATCGCCGGACTGGCTGCCGGTGCTGCACTGGCTTGCTCCGATATCCCCTTTGAGGGACCGGTGAGCGAGGTACGCGTAGCCCGCGTGGACGGCAAGATGGTGATCAACCCGACCTTCGAGCAGTGCGAGCATGCTGACCTCGAGCTCATGGTGGCCGCAACGTACGACAACATCATGATGGTAGAGGGCGAGATGAAGGAAGTGCCCGAGAGCGTCATGCTGGAGGCTATCAAGGCCGCTCACGAGGCTATCAAGCCGCAGTGCCTGGCTATCAACGAGATGATGAAAGCCTACGGCAAGGAGACCAAGCGCGAGTACTGCCACGAGGTGAACGACGACGAACTGCGTCAGGCCGTACACGACTACAGCTACACCCGTGCGTACGCTCAGGCTACCGCTGCCGACACCGACAAACACCACCGCGAGGAGATGTTCTCCCAGATCCGCGAGGACTTCAAGACCGACAAGGCCGACTATATGGCCCAGCGTGCTGAAGCGCTCGGCATCGAGGTGGACGAGATAAGCGCCATGGTAGATCGCTACTACCACGACGTAGAGAAAGAGGCTATGCGCCGCGCCGTACTGGACGAGGGTAAGCGTCTGGATGGCCGTAAGACCACCGACATCCGCCCCATCTGGTGCGAGGTAGGACCCCTGCCCGGACCTCACGGTTCGAGTATCTTCACCCGCGGTGAGACGCAGTCGCTCTCGACCGTTACGCTCGGTACGAGCCGCGACGAGAAGATGATCGACGAGGCCCTCATCCAGGGTTCGGATCGCTTCCTGCTCCACTACAACTTCCCGCCGTTCTCCACCGGCGAAGCACGCCCCTCACGTGGCGTAGGCCGTCGCGAGATAGGTCACGGCAACTTGGCTTGCCGCGCCCTGAAGAACATGATCCCCGAGGACTTCCCCTATAGCATTCGCGTAGTATCGGATATCCTGGAGTCGAACGGCTCCAGCTCCATGGCTACCGTCTGCGCCGGTACGCTCGCCCTCATGGACGCCGGTGTACCGATGAAGAAGCCCGTCAGCGGTATCGCTATGGGACTGATCTCGGAGAACAAGGGTACGAAATATGCTATCCTCTCGGACATCCTCGGCGATGAGGACCACCTGGGCGATATGGACTTTAAGACCACCGGTACCAAGGACGGTCTGACGGCCTGCCAGATGGATATCAAGGTGGACGGACTCTCGTACGAGATTCTGGAGAATGCACTCGCACAGGCGCACGAGGCACGTATGTATATCCTCGGCAAGATCCTGGAGACCATGCCGGCTCCGCGTGCTGACCTCAAGCCGCACGCTCCGCGTATCATCACCTTCATCATCCCGAAGGATATGATCGGTGCTGTCATTGGCCCCGGCGGTAAGATCATCCAGGGCATCCAGGCCGAGACCGGCGCCGTGATCTCGATTGACGAGATTGAGGAAGGCGGCAAGGTAGAGGTAGCCAGCAACAACAAGGAGGCAATGGACGCTGCCGTAGCTAAGATCAAGGCTATCGTAGCCCTGCCCGAGGTAGGCGAGGAGTACGACTCCACCGTGAAGTCCATCATGCCCTACGGCTGCTTCGTAGAGTTCATGCCGGGTAAGGAAGGTCTGCTCCATATCTCGGAGATCGACTGGAAGCGCTACGAGACCATGGACGAGACCGGCATCAAGGAGGGCGACAAGATCCGCATCAAGCTGCTGGAGGTGGACCCCAAGACCGGTAAGTTCCGCCTGAGCGCCAAGGCGCTCAAGGAGAAACCCGCCGACTACGTAGAGCCCACCCGTCCGGAGCGTGGCGAGCGTGGTCCGCGTCCCGAGCGTCGTGGCCCGCGTCCCGAGCGCAAAGGTGAGAGCCCGGATGGTGCACGACTCAACCGCGGTCCCCGTCATTAACAAAAAATCGGTATGAAATCTGTAACGTATTACATATCCGTCTTCAGCGTGGCGCTTGTCGCCGCGCTGTTGCTTTCCGGGCTGGGCCTGTTTGCCTATACCCGCTATATGGTCTCGCCCGTCGAGGCGCAGGAGATAGTAGGCATCGACACCCTGGCGACGGACACCACGGTCCTCGCTACAGAACCATTAAAAGAGGAACCCGCGCCCGCGCCCGCGTATATGGAGGAGCCGCGTCGCACGCCGGAGCAGAAATCATGCAGCGGTAACCGCGTGTCGCACCCCTCGATAGGTATGTCGGCCTCGTCGGCCGACGGCAGCCTCACGATCACCCTCATCGACAAGCGCCAGAACTACGGCGGACCCGCCGACACCCGCGAAGCCATGATCCATTCGCCTAAGTCGGCCAATATCCATCCTAACGGCAGCAAGTACTACATCAACTCGCTGGAGGGTGCCAGCACCGTCGTGTTCGACTTCCGCACCAACCGACGCCTCAAGGTCATCCAGCATGAGTTCACGGCGGCGCATAGTAAGCTCTGGGCCAAGCCATCCGGCCTATGGCCCGTGACCCACTATACGTCCAAACGCGACTTCAACACCTTCACCGGCAAACCCGTGGAGAGCACCTTCTCGCATGGCGGACGCTACCTCTGGATACCGTACTACCGACGCAGCTTCGACGTCAACGCCCAGGACCCTTCGGCCATGGCGGTCATCGACACCGAGAAGGACGAGATCATCCGTATGTTTGAGACCGGACCGCTGCCTAAGATGGTGCAGACCAGCCCCGACGGCACACGCGTAGCCGTCTCCCACTGGGGCAACAACACCGTAGGCGTACTGGATATATCGTCCCCGAAACCCGAAGACTGGCACTACGTAGGCAAGTATATCGTGGACTATGAGTTGCCGCTCAACTACTCGCTCACTACGCCCGTCAATCGTGACTCGGGCAGCGGCTACGCCCTGCGCGGCACCGTCTTCACGCCCGACAACCGCTACCTGATCGTAGGCTGCATGGGTGGCGAGGGTGGACTGGCCGTCATCGACCTCCGGCAGAATCGCTACCTGGGACGACTGACCGGCATGATGCAGAATACGCGCCACCTGGTGCTCTACGACCACTATCTCTACCTCTCGGTCAACAAGACCGGCTACGTACAGCGCTACGAACTGGACAGCATCTATGCGGCTATCCGGCGACTGGACGGCAAGACAGCACGACTGAATGGTGCCGACAACTGCCAGGTGATGCCCGGCGCACGCACCCTGTGCCTGTCGCCCGACGGACAGTATGCCTACGTGGCTTGCAACACGGCGTCGCAGATATGCGTAGTGGATACCCGCACGATGCAGATGATCGCCCATATACCGGCTGACTCATACCCCGTAGGTATGGACATCTCGGCTTGCGGACGCTACCTGATCACCACCTCGCAAGGCCGCAACGACTGCGGTGGAAATGCGGTGGACATCTATAAAATCGAGATGCAATAAATTGCCATCTCGATATCTCGATAT
>DFGU01000003.1:0-7180 GCA_002371785.1 Bacteroidales bacterium UBA3742 | reverse complement strand
AAAAAAAAGCTACTCTTCAGTAGCTTTTTTTTGTTCCCTTTCTGCTTTCTTCTCGGCTTTCTTCTTTTCTTTCTCTGCCTTCTTGGCTTCGCGGAGGGCTTGGCGGCGGGCCTTGATTTGCTGGCGCTGATCCTTAGACGGGATATTGAAACTGTAGCGCCACAAGAGACCGATACCCTGGATCGTATTCGCCTGACGCAGTGAGTACTTATCTACCGTATGCGTATAGGCCTTCAGACGGAGTTGACCATCGTCGGTCAGCATCACCTCGGCATCCAGGTCGCCAAAGAACGGCCGGTTGCTGATATCATTATAGCGGTAGCCTACGTTGCCGTTGAGCACCAGTCGATCTACGGGCTGCAACTGGAACTGCGCCTCATACTCCTGCGAGGCTGTCGCACCCTCGCCCTCGGCACGTACCTGGATACCCATTGTGAAGATATCGGTCAGCTTGCCGAGCCAACTATTGATCTGGCCCGTGATAGTAGAAGACAGGATAGAGTAGGTCTCGTTGAGTCCGTAGCCAGACGATGCCAGCATGTAGTCCGGTGTATAGAAGCGGCCGAAGACGAGCAGGTAAACCACCTGACGCATTAGCATCTCCTCGGTATTGATCATAGCCTGTACCTGATTCTGGATACCCTCCTCAGACATAGGCAGTTCGATACCGAACTTCAGCATCGGATTACTCAGACGACCCGTCATATTCAGACAGGTATTGACCGGCACCGACGAGCGCGTCACGCCTACCGACGATATCTCGTCGCCGAAGAGGTCACGCAAGTTAGCCGTCACCTGGTATGCCGCCTTGACATTCAGGTCGGGGTCAGCCGGGTTGCCGTTCCAGACGATGGTACTACCATTGCCTATGGTGAAGTTGCGCCGTATGATATTAGCCAGCGTGAAGCCCAGCGAACCGCTCTGGGCGGTATAGGTGCCCAGCAGTCGGTACTCGTCCAGGTGGCTGTCGTACGTCAGACGCAACGCACCGTCGCCACGCGCCTGGATCATGTCGCCCGTACGGTCGTCGAGCAGGAGCTGGAAGTTCAGGAGCGGCGTGGTCTCTATGTTGAGCGCCAACTTGATACGCGTACTGGTCTCTATCTGTCGCGGACGACGCGCACGCAGCGAATCGGGCATAGCCGCCAGCGCTGCGGTGTCGGTCGTATCCGTCACGACGGGTGGGGGATCCTTCGGCAACATGGTGCGCAGCGAATCCACAAAATGCACGAAGTTGGTCTCCGACTCGGTGGACGCACCGCCTATACCCAACCGGAACTGTGAGTTCTTGGCCGTGCTGGCATTGGCCGTGATGGAGATCATGCGGTCGTCGCCATCGATATAGGCTTCGCCTTCGGCAAAGACGCGTCCCTGAATGTTGGCACCCGGCTCGTACGGCAGGTCGAGCACCATCGCCTTGTGGGGCTTGGCCACCAGATGGAACTTGAAGTTGCGGAACTGGTTATGCGTGATCAGTCCGTCAAACTCTATCGGGTTGCCATTATCGTCCGTCAGGGTCATATTGGGGAAGCGGATGCTCGATGAGTCCATGAAGACGGAGTCGTTCAGGTGGTAGCGGCAACCGGTGAAGGGCACGCGTATCGTACCGTCCTCGGCCTTGACGCGGGTGAGCACATACGTAGCTCCCGGCCATCCGAATACTTTCACCCGGCCCGAACCGTAACCGCCTATCTCGGGCATGAAGCCGCGGGTCCAATAGCCGATGAAGGCCAGCGGGATATGGGTAGGTGCGATATTGACCTCCCAATGACCGCTGCTGAGTTCCACGGCGCCGTGTACGTCCGCACGCTCGCGGATGCTGTCCGCTACGTGCGCCTCAAACTCCAGCAACTTACGGGCCGGATTGAAGTGGACGGCGCCGTCGGCATCGCCGATCACCTCGTCGCCCATCGCATAGTCCTTGATCCGGACCTCGGCATCGATCATCGGCTTGTCGAGCGCCGCATAGAGCGTCGCCCAGCCATCTACCGTACCGCCCATCTTGAAGCTCTTCTCCTCCACCACGAGCGGCATCAGGTAGCCCGCATTGATACCATGCAGGCGCAGGTTGAGCGCATCGCTCATGCTATGCGAGGCGATGCCGTTGACGGTCAGCTCCTGGGTGCCGGACGAGGTATAGAGATGCAGTTGGTCGATCTGTATCGAGGGATGCGCGGCCGTATAGCTGAGGACGATATCGTCGTAGAGGAAAGTGGTATCCTCCAGCATGATCTGTCCGGAGGCCAGGCGGAAGTCCATATGGGGCTTGTCTTGCACGGTGCGGAAGCGGGTATCCAGGTGCAGGTCACTCAGCCGAAGCTTAGCCTGCGGATTCTCGGGCAGCAACGACACGTCGGTACTCAGATCGTCGCCGTGGAGCGCCATCCGGATATCAGCCAGGTAGCCCATCGCGCCCGCCGAGGCGGTCAACGCGGGATGACCCTGCAGGTTGTCCAAGTGCAATTGTAGGTTGCTCAACTGCTTCTTACCCAGCGCCATCCGGGGTTGCGTAACGTCCAGCGAACATTGGCTGCCGGCATTGTTGATGCTCAGCTGCACGCTCTGCTGCGGACCCAGCGGCAACTTCAGGCCGAATATCTCAGCCAGTTCGCTTATGTTGTTGGCGGTCAGGTCCAGATGGATGTTCTGCGAACCGCGCGTCATCTGCTCCGACCAGCCGTTCTTAGGCTTGATACACGTCAGCATCGACGGCGGCAACATGCGCTTGGCGGCACGTTGCAGCATGGCGGTCAGGTCCTCGTAGTAGAAGCGACCGTCGATGTTGGCATTCAGGTAGTCGCTCACGAGGCCTATCTGCTTGGTAGCGCCGTTGGCCCGGGCGTTGACCGTCATATGACGCAGACGCAGCTGGCGTTCGCTGTCCCTGAGGTTGAGCGAGTCCACTATCAATGCGCCCGACATATGATCGATATCCGTGCCGCTGAGCTTCATCTTCATAGCCGCATTGATCGCCAGGCCGGGCACCTTGTCCCAGAGCTTCAGCGCTGCGGGATGCAGATGATGCACACTCAGGTCGCAGTCGATATCCGGATAGCGGCCCGTCATATCTACGCGACCGTTGAAGCGGACGTTGGCATTCGGGTCGTTGAGGGTCAGCAGACCGTCGTAGTGCTTCGGACAATAGTGGCCGTCGATATGCATGTCGTGGTAGGTGTAGCCGTGGAGCATGACCTGACTGATGTCGGCCGTCATGTGGGCATCCACCACGCCCGGCTCGTATGTTCCCTCGGCCGATATGTCGCCCGTCAGGTCGCCCACCTCCTTCGTACCGAGCAGTTCACCCAGACGGAACTGATTGGCCTGGAAACGGGCATTGTAGCGCAGGTGTTGGAAGGCCGAGTCGGCCGCAAAATGACCATTCACGCCCATGTTGCCCAGCGTAGAAGTGAACTGGCCGTTGAGCCGTACGTCGCGTATACGTCCGTCGGCGTCGCCGCGGAAATGGACGTCGTTCAGTCGGGTCACCAGCGCCGGCAGTTCCACCTGCGCATCGTGCCAGTCGTTGAGCACCTCGCGCAGCAGATGGGCCGAGACGTGTATATCGTCGCAATGGATATGAAAACGTGTCGAGTCGATCACGGGCAGGCCTACGGCCGATATATCGCCGCGGATGATCTGCTGGTCGTTGTAGGAGAGCGAGAAGTCGCTGGCCGCTACGCTGTCCACGGCACCATGCAGGTGGCCGGTCATGCTCAGCTCGCCATCCAGCCGCTTCATCGCCGGCGAGAGCATCGCCAGGTCCGAGGGCTTAAGACGAGCCGTACGTAGCGTCAGATCCACGTAGGTCCGGTGCATCGCGCCGGGACGCGTCAGCGGTCCCTTCGGCAAACGGATCTCTACGCCCGAAGCATCCAGTTCGGAGCGGGGCAGACTGAGGCACAGGGTGGGGAAGCGCAGCGCCGTGTCGGTCTTCTGCACATGGGCGCGGAAATCGTCGATAAGGAGCATCTCGCCCGCGTGGCTGACCGTACCCCGAAGACTATTGATCCGGCCGTCGATAGAGTCGCGCGTGAAGTGGCTCAGGTCCATGTCGGACGAGGTCAGGCAGACGGTATAGTCCTGCCAGCGCAGCTGAACGTCCTCCAGGTGGATGTCGCGTATGGAGAGCAGCGCCTGGAAGGGAGCCGACTCGCCGTCGCTACGGAAGGCGCGCGCCAGGAAGGCAAAGTTGTACTCGCCGTCGGGCATGGCATAGACATGTGCTCGTACGCCCCGTACGTCCACGCGCGAGAAACGTATCTCTTGATCCCGCAGCGCCAGCGGACGAAAACGTGCGTACATCTGCTGGATATACGCCAGGGTGTCGCCCTGCTGGTCGTGCACGCATATGTCGTGAATGCGTACCCTGACGGGGAAACTGTACTCTATATGCCCAATGCTGACCTCGGCATCCAGACCGCGACTGAGCTCCTGGGTGACCAGCTGCGCCACAGCGTTCTGTACCTGCTCGCTGCTAAGGGCCGCAACGAACATGCCCAGCACCAAGAGCAGGCTGAACAGCAAAACCGATATGTAGTACAAAACGCGACGCATAAGTGCACACTAATGCAAATTATCGTGCAAAGATACTATAATTAATTGAAAACGGAAAATGGAAAATGGAAAATTTTTGATTTCACGGCTAAAAAATGCATTTTTTTTGCATTTTTACGCGCATACGCTTGCGTATATGCGAAAAAAATCGTACCTTTGCACCCAAATTGGGAAATTTTTGAAAAACAGATATATTATGCAAGAACTTCAGTTTGACAAAGTAGTGCTTTCGCCGGTATTGGACAATAGCGGCGTGACCCTGTATATCAACGGCCGTGAGTTCACGGCACCGGTATCGCTGACACGTGGTCAGGAGGTAACGATTACGTTCCGCAAGAATGGCATGCTGGGACGTGTAGCCGGTACCAACCAAATGGAGCAAAAACTGGTGGTGAACGATACGATGCGTTACCAGGCTCCCCAGCTGGAGTGGTTCCGATTGATCAGCTACCAGATGATTCAGGTCAAGGCTGAGAACGGCGTGAACGTGCCTTATCGCCTGTATATCAACAATCGTGAGGTGACCAACGGCTACGGCGTGTATATCCGCGAGGCCGACCTGGTGCATGTGCCTATTCGCGTGGTAGGTGCCGGCTATGTGGACTTCAACGACTCGGTCAACTTCGCCGGTAAAGACTCGGTGGAGATCGTGCTGGAGAAAGAGGGCGACGAGCTGGTCGTGCTCATCGATGGCGTAGAGTTCAGTACGCGTAGCGCGCGCATGATCAATACAATAAATGTGGATGGCCATGAGTTCTACCAGATGGCCGGTGGCAAGTACCGTCTGCAGAAGCGTCCCGGCTATCTGACCCAGGAGCCTAAGAAGGGTCCGTCGAACGGCGACTGGCTGGCTGTAGTACTCATCGCGCTGGTATGTCTGGTAGTAGGTGTGCTGGCCGGATGGGCTATCTTTGGCGAGAAGACCACCAAGGTGATCACGTCGGAGGAGCAAGCACAATACCCGGACTCGACCATCCTGGAGGCTATAGAGGATGAGTTCTCGGAGCCCGAACCGATGGATATCAAGACCAAGGCCGCCGAGGCACCCGCCGTGCTGGAGAAACCGGCCGAAGAGGTAGCTGAGGCTAATGAGCCGGAGAAGAAAGAGGACAAGGCGGACGCTAAGAAGGAAGAGAAGAAAGAGGATAAGGCTAAGGCTGAGGAGAAAAAGCCCGAGGTGAAAGCCGAGGAGCAGGCAGCGCCGAAGACCAAGAAGGTATATAAGGAGCTATATGAGAAGAAGAATCGCGACGGCGTGGAGATCTCGGAGCGCCAACTGGAGGCTGTGCCCGAACTGAAGGGACTCTATGCCGCCCTGGCATACTATCGCCGCGACCAGATCCTGAATAAGTACGCTCCGCTCATCGACTCGAGCGATCCGAAGATGGCTTCGTGGTCCAACCTGGTGAAGGCCGTTCGCGAGTGCCCCGACGTGAAGTTCTCCGACAAGGGCTACGCCATCACCGGCAACCAGTCGCATAACATCACAATAGAGAAATACATCACCATGATCCGCAAGAAACAAGCGGATACGAAGAAGAAGTAAGGAGTGAAGGAGTTGAGGAGTTAAGGAGTTAAGGAGATAAAAAAAAGACGCTTTCGAGCGTCTTTTTTTTTAGGCTGTCAGCATTCAGCCGTCAGCATTCAACTGTCAGTCCAACGACTAACGACTAACGACCATCGACCAACGACTAATAGGTCAGTTGTAGGCGGAAGATCATCGACTCGGGTTTCTCGTCCGCATAAGCGTAGTCGGAATTGGTGAGCTGGACCTCTACGTAGCCGATACCGACGCGGTAGTCGATGTGCTGGGTGTAATAGATGTAGGCGGTGCCTCCCTGACCATCATCCACTTCCTCTACCATGTACAGGCTCATCGGAAGCGCTACCTGATAAGCATCCTTGGTACCCGAGTTGTACTCACGTGAGACAGATACCTCACCGTAGTTATACACATTAGCCGTCAACTCCTCGATATCAAAGTGGCAATAGAACTGATGCGTATCGTTGTCAAATGCCCAGTCTTTTTGGTTGACAACGAGGTCTATCGTCTTCTTGTTGAACTTACAAGGCTCCTGTTTGCTCTCACAGCCGGTAAAAAGCAACAAAAGAGCCGCAAAAACGAATAAAAATGATACTTTTTTCATAAAAAATTTGCTTTTGTTGCGCAAAGGTACGGAGTTTTTTGGAAATATGCAAATTTTTTTGTAACTTTGCTCCCAAATTTGAAAGAATATGCGTAAAATTGTCATTTTTCTGAGTTTGATATGCCTCTCAACACTCTCTTTGGAGGCGCAAAACACCCTTCGTGCGTACTGGGACTATATCGGTCGCTGGCGCGACGAGGCTGTGGTGCAGCAAAACCAGTTTGGTATCCCCGCATCGATCACCATGGCGCAGGCGCTGCTTGAGTCAGCCGCCGGCCTGAGCGACCTGGCCAAAGAGGCTAACAACCACTTCGGCATCAAGTGCGGAGGCGGCTGGATGGGTGGTGCGTACTACAAGGACGACGACCAGACGGGCGAGTGCTTCCGCGTCTATCCCGAGGCCGAGGAGTCGTTTCGCGACCACTCGCTCTTCCTGCAGAAGCCGCGCTATAAATCGCTGTATGAGTTGCCGATAGGTG
>DFGU01000074.1 GCA_002371785.1 Bacteroidales bacterium UBA3742 | reverse complement strand
ATAAAGAAGGACGAGGCGGAATCTATAATTTTGTCACCAAGCGCGGCATTACCCACGAGAACGCGCGTCTTTCGTGGACCCAGGTCGAGACCGGCTCGGCTATCACCTGGAAATACCCATCCTGCATCCTGCGCGGCGACAACTCCTCGGCCGAGTTCTACTCCGTAGCCGTCACCAATAACCGCCAGCAGGCCGACACCGGCACCAAGATGATCCATATCGGACGCAACACGCGCTCGCGCATCATATCCAAAGGTATCTCTGCCGGACGCAGCCAGAACGCCTACCGCGGACTCGTCCGCATGGGACGCAACGCCGAGAATGCCCGCAACTACAGCTCCTGCGACTCGCTCCTGCTGGGTTCGCTCTGCGGCGCCCACACCTTCCCCGACATGCAGATTCTCAACCCCACCGCCACCGTCGAGCACGAGGCGACGACCAGCAAGATCAACGATGATCAACTCTTCTACTGCCAGCAGCGCGGTATATCGCTGGAGGACGCCGTCGGACTGATCGTCAACGGCTATGCCAAGGAGGTGATGGACAAGCTGCCGATGGAGTTTGCGGTAGAGGCGCAGAGGCTGCTACAGGTCACTCTGGAAGGCAGTGTAGGTTAAAAAATCTACCAAAAAAGTCAAAATTCACACTTTTCAGCGTTGTTTTTCACGAAAAAAACATCTTTTTTCACAAAAAAATTTGCGCATATCAAAAAAAAGCAGTACTTTTGCACCCGCTTTCCGAAAAGGACCCGCATGGCTAGCCGATTAAAGCGCTAGCGAAGCGATGGTTTAATCGGAGAGATTTATCGCGGAGTAGAGCAGTGGTAGCTCGTCAGGCTCATAACCTGAAGGTCGGTGGTTCGATCCCATCCTCCGCAACAAAAGTTGTCTCGCAAGGGGCATCAAAGAAGAAAGTTTTTTTCATAAGTTTAACAATGGGGGCAAAAGGACACCGTGAGGCGTCCTTTTGTTTTTTATATCCATCGACAAAAACCCGTAACCCGTAACCGATAACCCGTAACCTCTATCCAACGACTTTCGACTATCGACTTTCGACTAATTCAAAATCTATCTGATTCTTCTCCGCATCCGCCCGTACTACCTTAACGCGTACGGCATCGCCTAACGTAAACGTAGTGCCCGATTCAGCGGCGATGAGCCGGTAGTTCTTCTCGTCCAGCATCATGTAGTCGCCCGGACATATCTTCGCCACATGCACCAGTCCCTCGCAGCGCGACTCATCCAACTGCACAAACAGTCCGAACTCCGTAACGCCGGATATATGGCCGTCCAGTTCTTCACCCATATGGTCTTGCATCCATAGCGCCTGGAAATGCTTGATGGAATCGCGCTCAGCCTGCTGTGCCAGTTGCTCCATGTCGCTCAGATGCACGCACATATTCTCCAGCACCTCCTGCGGCCAGGTATCACCCTTACCGGTCAGAATGTACTTGCTCACCAGCCTGTGCACGATCATGTCGGGATAGCGGCGTATCGGGGAGGTAAAATGGGTATAGTAGTCAAAACGCAGTCCGTAGTGCCCGATATTCTTGGTTGAATATACGGCTTTAGACATCGCGCGGATAGTGAGCATCTCCACGACGCTGGGCAGTGCCTTATCACCCATACGGTGCTTGAAATCGGCCAAATCTGCCAGTTTCTCTTCGTTGGGTTTGTCGTGTACACGATATACAAACGGACGGGAACCGACGGCCTCAGCCACCGTACGATTGGCCAGCAGCATAAACTCCTCGATCAGATGGTGCGCCTCATTAGGATGCTCAAAATATATCTCGCGTGGATGCCCGGTTTCATCGAGAATAAATCGCATCTCATCCTGCTCTACCGCCAACGCCCCTTTAGCCAATCTCGCCGCCCGCATCCTGAGCGCCATCTCGTTAAGCAGCAGAATAGCGTGCGCAACAGGGCTTTCGACATTTATCGGTGTGCCCGCAGGCACCTTTTGACTTTCGACTATGATGCTTTGCGCCTGGTCGTAGTTCAGCCTTGCATCTGACCGGATGACGGTGCGGCACAGCTTATGCTTTAGTACCGTTGCATCCGGTTTCATCGAGAAAATCACCGACATGCAGAGCTTATCTTCGTGCGGCCTGAGCGAACACAGGTCGTTGCACAATTCTTCCGGTAGCATCGGCAGTACGCGATCTACCAAGTAGGTACTCGTACCGCGCTCGTAGGCCTCGTTATCTACCTGGCTGCCGGGCTTCACGTAGTGGGTCACGTCGGCGATATGTACGCCCACCTGCAACGTACCGTCTTCCTGCTCCGCAAAGCTGAGTGCATCGTCAAAATCCTTGGCATCGGCCGGGTCGATGGTGAAGGTCAGCACTTCTCGCATATCCCGCCGCCGCATTATTTCCGCCTGATCAATCTGTTTCATGCTGCAAAATTACTACAAAAATTTGGAATATGCAAGGATTAGATAGTAAAAATATTGGCGTATAGGTCTTTTTGTAGGCTAACATGTCCGGAGCGGTTAGGGCCCGGCAGGCAAATTTGTGGATTTTTGTTACCTGACTGACGGGTCGCGATGTGGTCGCGGGGAGGTCGCGGAAGTAACATTGGTTTAACAGGAGTTAGAGAGTTGACAGGCTCCCGAACGACGCCCTTAGTACGTACACATACTACCCCTGTAAGGGTACGTATGTAGTACTAACGGGCTCAGGGAGCCTCGTCAAAAAGTGTAGTCGCACCCCTCAATTTTACGGTCGTACTATGGTGCAAACTTCAATCTTTGGCCGTAAAAACACAAATTATGCAAGCATTTTTGATTTTTTACGCCTAAATCTTGCAAATTTGAAAAAAATGTAGTAATTTTGCAACCCGATAGGAAAAATGTACGTTGTACATCACTAAATCGTAAATACCCTTATGTTTATTATCGGCATTGCGGGCGGTACCGGCTCGGGTAAAACAACGGTAGTCAGAAAGCTCATCGAGCGCCTTCCGAAAGGCGAGGTAGTAGTCATTCCCCAAGACTCGTATTACAAGGACAGTAGTCATGTGCCTGTAGAAGAGCGGCAGAACATCAACTTCGACCACCCCGATGCATTCGATTGGGACCTGCTCAGCAAGCATATCGCGATGCTCAAAGAGGGTAAGCCCATCGAGCAACCGATCTACTCGTACATCACCTGTACCCGCTCGGAGGAGACCGTTCATATCGAGCCTCGGGAGGTGATCGTAGTGGAAGGTATCATGGCGCTGCGCGAGCCCATGATGCGTGACCAGATGGACCTCAAGATCTTCGTAGATGCCGATGCCGACGAGCGTCTGATTCGCGTCATGAAGCGTGACGTGATTGAGCGTGGGCGTACAGCCGAGCAGGTGATCGAGCGCTACAAACGCGTGCTGAAACCCATGCACGAGCAGTTTATCGAGCCGTGTAAGCGTTTTGCAGACGTCATCGTTCCGCAGGGAGGCCACAACAACGCCGCCATCAATATGCTCTCCAAGTTCGTCAAGCAGCAACTTAGAGAGAATAAAGATTAAAGACCGCTTCGCTGATAGAATATAGACTGAATTACCATCTGCTGATATATATCTATCAGTGAGTGAAACGAACGGTCCATACTCTATCAGTGAACAAAGTGAAAGGTCTATGTTCTTATCCCTTTTCTGGACATACCTAAAGATCGGTACCTTCACCCTGGGTGGAGGATACGCCATGTTGCCCCTGATCCAACGCGAGGTAGTGGACCGGCAGGGATGGATCGACGAGGAGGAGTTTCTCAACATGATCGCCTTGGCGCAAGCGGCACCGGGACTGATAGCCGTCAACTCGGCCATCTTTATCGGCTGGCGCGTAGGTGGATGGCGAGGCGTATGCGGTGCCGTACTGGGTGCCGTGCTGCCTTCGTTTCTGATCATACTGGCTATCGCGATGGTGTTCCAAGACTGGAAAGAACTGCCGGCCGTAGAGGCTGCCTTCAAGGGCATACGTCCCGCCGTGGTGGCATTGATCGCCGCGCAGCAGGTGAAGATGGCCAAATCAGCTATAAAGGCGAAAGGCGAAGGGACGAAAGGCGAAAGATCATTAGCCTATAACCTTTGGCCATTAGCCCTTAGTCTGGCCGCCGCGCTGCTGATCTGGCTCGGCCATGTCAATCCCGTCTGGGTCATCCTTGCAACGATAGTGCTTACAATCATTGGTGTTTCCGTAACCCGTAACCCATAACCCGTAACCCATGCTTTACCTCCAGCTTTTCATATCGTTCTTCAAAATAGGGCTCTTCGGATTCGGAGGAGGGCTGGCGATACTTTCGTTGATCCAGATGGAGGTAGAGGCGCACGGCTGGATGACGCAGCAGGAGTTTGTGGATATTGTGGCCGTGAGCCAGGTGACGCCCGGACCGTTCGGCATCAACTGCGCTACGTACGTAGGTTATACCACGGCAGGCATATGGGGCAGCATACTGGCTACCACGGCTATCGTGCTGCCGAGCCTCATCATCATGCTCTGCATATGCAAGGCCTATTTCTGGCTAAGCCGCAGATTCCAAGGCAACCCGTATTACGAGCAGACGCTCCGCATGCTGCGCTTCACCGTGATCGGACTCATCGCTTCGGCGGCGCTGATGCTCATCAAGCCGACCAACTTCATCGATGCGACGAGTTGGATTATCTTCGGCGTGGTAGCGTTGCTAACTGTATTGCCCAATTTCATTAGTCAAAAGTCAAAAGTCGAAAGTCAAAAGGTGCCTACGGGCACTCCGATAAAAAGGATGACTGAAATTCTCAGTCATCCTATTCTGCTGATTATCCTCGCCGGCATCGCCGGCTACTGCATCTACCGTTAGGGCAGCGGCGTCAGTGGATAAACCAGATTTACTATCAATATATTCGCCGCCAGGATGATCAGATTCATCAGCAGACCGACTCGCAGGAAATCGCTAAAGCGGTATCCGCCCGGGCCATATACCAGCATATGCGTCGGCGAGCCGATAGGCGTTGCAAAACTGCTGCTCACGGCAATCATCAGCGCAATCAGGAAGGGATACGGCTCGTAGCCCAGTTTCTCTGCTGCCTCGTACATGATCGGGAAGAACATCGCTCCCGCAGCCGTATTGGAGATAAACTCCGTGATGAATGTTCCGGCAAGGCAGATAGCGGTCATCACCACGATCGGGTTGGTGCCGCAGATGTCTAAGATACCTCCTGCCATGCGTTCGGCGATACCCGTCTTTTGGATCGCCAAACCCAGTACCGCACTACCGGCAAAGATCATCAGTATATCCCAGTTGATAGACCGCATGGCCTGCTCGGGGCTACAGCAGCGGAAGATGAGCATCGCAAATACCGCCAATATAGCGCATTGCAGAAGCGACATGACGCCCAGCGCCGAGAGCGCTACCATCGCGATCATGATCATGCTGGACACGAATGTCCTCCAACTGATGTTCGGTATCTCCTCCGAGTCGAAGAAATGCAGGTCGCGACTCATCGTCTTGGTGTCGGTCTTTAGTTCATTGATGCTCTCCAGCAGCAGGGTATCACCGGCCTGCAGCACCACCTCACGCGGCGACTGCTCGATACGGCTACCCCGTCGGCTTACAGCCACCAGCGTCAACTTATTCTCCTTCTCAAAACCATTCGTCCCCATCGTCGTACCGATCAGACTACTGCCAAAATTGATATAGGCCGTACGCAGCGTATGTTCCCCTTTCGTTGCATCGCTATACCGAAACACATGATGGTCGGCATTCACCAGGCCGTGGGTCTGCTCCAGTTCCAGCAGCTCGCCTATCTGGCCGGCATATACCAGTCGGTCGCCACCCATCAATGGTTCGTCATCCGGCACAGGCGAGAGGATACGCTCATCATCAAAGTGACGCAACTCGATGAGGCTGCCGCCATGCACGGTGTTCAGTCCCAGTTCGCCTACCGTCATGCCGATCCGTTTGTTGTCGGACGGTACGAGCATCTCGACCGTATAGTCGCCCGTTGACTCAAAGGCCTCTTCCGGTGCTTTGCGGTTGGGCAGTAGTTTACGCATCGCGATGATCGACAGCACGCCGACAGCCAGGCAGAACAAGCCCGGAATAGTGGTGGCCAGGATATTCATCGCCTCGCCGGTTTTCTCCTCGTATAGGCCGCTGATGATCAGGTTAGGCGGCGTACCGATCAGCGTACACACACCACCCATACCCGAGGCATAACTGAGCGGGATGAGCAGCTTGGAGGGCGAGATGCCGAGCTTCTTCGACCACATCTTGACGATGTTGACGAACAGCGCCACGACGGTGGTATTGCTCAGAAACGAACTGAGTGCCGCTACAGGCAACATGAGTCGCGTGACGGCCTTGGTATAGGTGTCGGGCGTTCCCAACAGGTGCTTCACGATCCACTGCAGCACGCCCGTATGCATCAGGCCGGCAATGACCACAAACAGTACGCCAACCACCGCCACCGAGGTCTGGCTGATGCCCGAGAGGGCCTCCTTAGCATCCAGCACGCCCGTGACGTATAATATACCTACGGCGCCCAGGAATACCACATCCGAGCGCAACTTTGTAAACAGCAGGACGGTAAACATACCCAGCACGGTTATAATCGTGATCCAGGCATCCAGTCCGAAACCTAAAAATTGAAATGTATCCATTGTTTACAGTTATATACGTTCCAGTTTAGCAAAACTGAGCAAGAGGGTTTTCGTTCCGACGCGGTCGAAGCGAATCTCTATCTTCTCGTTGCCGGTCATCTCATCCAGGTAGGTACGCTGCACGGTGCCCTCGCCGAAGACGGTATGCCGTATACGTGTGCCGGCCGGCCAGGTGGCGTCATCGGTAGTCGCAGTCGAAGCGGGCTTTGGCGCCGGCGAGGCTTTGGTCATGCGCGTGGGAGCCACAGAGGGCATCGCTGGCGGTGCTGGCGGGGCAGGTCGCTGCGGGCGATCGGCCCACATATCGCTGGTGCGCCACATAGGCGTTCCGCCTGCACGACCATACTGCGGCATGGCCGTCTGACCCTCATGACGCGAGAGGAACTGATAGTCTATCTCGTTGAGAAAGCGCGAGGGCGACGAGAACTGGGTCTGTCCGTTGCGGAAACGCTGACGCGCATAGCTCATATGGCAGCGCTCCATGGCGCGCGTGATAGCTACGTAGAGCAGGCGGCGCTCCTCCTCTATCTCGGCGGGACGCACGCACATCTGGCTGGGGAAGAGGTTCTCCTCCATGCCGACGATATATACAATTGGGAACTCCAGTCCCTTGGCCGCATGGACGGTCATTAGCGTGACGCGCCGCGTCTCGTCCTTGAGATTCTGGTCCTGGTCGGTGAGCAAAGCCACCTCGGCCATAAAATCATGGATAGGCGTAAAGTCGACACCCTCCTCCACGCGGCGATCCACCAGTTCGTGGATACCGTTGAGCAACTCCTCCAGGTTCTCGGCACGGTCGATTCCCTCGGGCGTACGATCGAGCATGGCAGCGGTGCGTACCCCACTCTCGCGCATGATCATCTCGGCGAAGTCGTAGGCATTCATCTTGTCGGCCGCCTCCGCAAAGCGCGTGACCATCTGGCCGAAGCCGACAAGTTTCTTCATCGTGCCGGCACTGACGTTGAGTCCGGTCTCCTCGGGCGCTTGTACCACCTCCAGCATACTGAGTTGGGATAGGATGGCATGCTCGGATATCTTGCGGAGCGTCGTCTCGCCTATGCCACGTGCCGGATAGTTGATGACACGCATGAGCGCCTCGTTGTCCTTGGGATTGATAGCCAAGCGGAAATAAGCAATCGCATCCTTCACCTCCTTGCGCTGGTAGAACGACGTACCGCCGTAGATACGATAAGGTATGCCCAGTTTGCGCAGTTCGTTCTCTATGGGACGCGACTGTGCGTTGGTGCGATAGAGGACAGCTACGTCCTCGTAGGTCTTCTCCTTGGAGCGGCGACTCTCCATTGCGATCTCCTTGGCTACGCCCAGCGCCTCGTCGCGATCGGACATATAGCCGGTGAGATCGATGCGGTCGCCGGTAGGTTTCTCGGAGAAGACCTCTTTATATATCTGGTTTTGGTTATGGTGAATGAGCGAGTTGGCGGCCTTGACGATGGTCTGGGTAGAACGGTAGTTCTGCTCCAGTTTGAAGAGCCGCGCCGAGCTATAGTGCTGCTGAAAACCGAGTATATTGCGTATATCGGCTCCGCGGAACGAGTAGATCGACTGCGCGTCGTCGCCCACGACGCATATGTTGTTCTGCGGTGCAGCCAGTTGCTTGACCAGCAAGTACTGGACATAGTTGGTATCCTGGTACTCATCTACGAGTACGTAGCGGAATATCTCTTGATAGTAGGCCAGTACGTCCGGTTCGCGTTCAAATAGTTCGCAGAGCTTGACGAGCAGGTCGTCGAAGTCCATGGCGTTAGCAGCCTGGAGCCGCAGCTGGTACTGGCGATAGATCTTGGTCATATCGTAGAGCCGCTCCTGCTGACACTCCTTCTCCCACTGTGCCCACTGCAGGCTATCCTGACGCACATAGGCGTTCTTTACGGCCGAGATACGGGCCTGCACCGAATTGGGTTTGTAGACCTTCTCGTCCAGCCCCAGTTCCTTGATGATCTGGCGCAGGACGGAACGCTGGTCCTGAGTGTCGTAGATCGTGAAGTCGCGCGTATAGCCGAGGCGCTCGGCCTCCTGGCGCAAGATACGACTGCAGATCGAGTGAAACGTGCCCATCCATAGATAGCGGGCATCGTCCGGTTTGCCGTGCTCGGCAAGCAGTCGGGTGATACGCTCCTTCATCTCGCGCGCGGCTTTGTTGGTAAAGGTGAGTGCCAGGATACGATTGGCCGGCACCCCCTGATAGAGCAGGTAGGCAATCTTATAGGTCAGCACACGCGTCTTGCCCGACCCCGCACCGGCAATGACCAGTTCGGGACCTTCGCTATATTCTACGGCCGCACGCTGCGACGGATTAAGACCTTCTAACCACTCCATATACTAAACTAATAAGCAAAAAAAAGAGCAGGGTGCCGAAGCACCCCACTCTTGGAATAAAGAGATGATATTACTTGATTACCTGGCCGTTCACATTGTAGTGAACACCATTCTTGATGATTACAACGTTGCCGTTTACGAGACGCTTGATAGCCTTCGGATCAATAACTACATCCTCAACGCCTTCCTCGGGGAGGAAGTCATAGTAAGCGATGACAAGCGCCGTAATTGCATAGATGTCACCTTCGGTAGAAATAAGCGTACCACCTACAGCGAGTTGAGCCATGCCGAGTTCTTTGTTAACTTCTCCGATTTCTACTTGGATTGCACCATTTGCGAACTCAACAACAGCAGTATCGGTGCCGTTAATAGTCAGCATATAGGTGTATTCGAGATCAAGGGTCTCATCCAGAGCCTGGTAAACACCGGTGACGTTATTTGCATTCTCCGGATAGAAATCAAGCACGAGGTAGTTGCCATCACCTTCAAACGCATGGGTAGAAGTATTGACATTGATATCGCTCAAATAGATATCGGTCGTTCCGTACTCAGAGAAATACTGGTTATCAACGAAAGCGTAGGTTGTATTCTCGGTATTGAAATCCAACTTGATGGTGTCAGCGGGAACTTGCGGAGCATGCTTGATGTCCACAAGGTAGCAACCGGTGTTGAGTTCGTGTGTAGAGTTGTAGAGTTTGTATTTACCGAACGCGATGACAGTATCGCCCACATGGATAGTGTTGCCATTCTCGTCAGCTACTTCGTTGAACTGAGCCCAAGTTTTGTCGGTCGGGTCGTAGTTCGGGATAGAAGTACGGAAGGTATCTGCATTGAGGGAGTAGCAGTTGTAGAACTCGAACTCACCCTCTGCGCCGTTAACGTCTGCTACGTAGATGTTGACAGAACCGAATTTAGCAAAGTTCGCGCCCTTGAACTCCATCTTGGTGATGATACCGCGAACGAGCACTTCATCATTCTCCTGAAGACCAGCAGCGATAGCTTCTGCTACTTCGTATTGATGAACGATCGGAGCCTCTTTCTTTACAGCGTTGATATAACCTTCGTGCCAGCCATCAACACCACCTTCCGGACGGAAGTAAACGGTGTAGTCGCCAGCCTCGGTGATCTGGTAGTTGTTGTTCATGCCAGCCGGGAACCAGTCTACAACGTTGAAACCGTCAAGGCTGCTAACAACTTTGAACTCAGCGTTAGCTTCGAACGTAAACTCACCCATAAACTCACCTTCATTAGCCGAATTAGCAGCGAGTTTGTAATCAGCGTTAATAACCCAGCTCGTCATCGAACCAACCACATAGTAGTTGATTTCCGGCTCAACCGGGATATAAGGCTCGGTGATCACGTAGGTACAACCTGCAGCGAATTCCGGAGTAGTACCATATTTGGTGAGCGAACCGGTAACGGCTACTTTGTCACCAACCTTCGGAGCGTCAGCTTCGCTTGCGCAAGCAGCACGGTAAGCTTGGAGTACCTCACCACCGTCAGCAGCGTCAGCCATCCAGAAAGAGATGTTATGGTATTGATCGCTATAAGCGGTCTTGATGCCGGTTACATAACCCTCGATGGTATAAACAGCACCGTTGTTGTAAAGCTCATTGTTAGCGGAAACAGAGAGAGCAGCCTCAGCAGCCTCAGCGCAGTTGGTCGGGTCAGCAAGAGCCTCTTTCTTAACAGCCTCAGCAGCTACAGCCTCGGTAGCCGGATCGAAAGTGATCGTGATGGTGTACTCACCTTCCTCAGCAATATTCAGCACATAGTTTTGTGCCGGATAAGCGATGTCCCAACTGTGGTTCTTAACCACCTTGAACTCGATCGTACCAGCGGTCAGGTTCAACTCAGCCTTCTCCCAGGTGTAAACACCATCAGCCAACGTCATGTCGTTAGTAGCAAGAGCAGGGTTCCAAGACTCGCCGAAGATAGCAGCATCGCTACCGGCAACAGTATAGGTGTCAGTAACAACCGGTGCACCACCCTCAAGGGTAACCTTAATCTCCGTGAAACGAGCTTGAGAAGCAAGATCTTCTACAGAATAGGAAGTAGCACCAACTGTTACCTCTGCATCCAGACCACCGGTCTTGCCTCCAGTTGTCGTAAAGTTGATTTTTTCGATGGTAGCCTCAGCTGTAATAGACAGCGCACCGTGTGCATAGCAACGGAGAGACTCACCTGCGCAGTAACCCTTACTAAAAGTAAACGTTACACCATCTTTGGTTGCTGAAACTTCACTACCGGTGTTTGCAGTACCTTGACCTGCAAAATCATCCTTCGTGAAGGTTACTTCAGTAGCCATCATGCTGCCTGCGAAAAGCACGGCAGCGATCAAAGAGAAGAATTTTCTCATGATGATTTGTGAATTTAGTTAAACAAAAAAGTTAGTTAATATATTGATATAATCAATTATTCCAAAATTCGCTGCAAAGTTACAAATAATTTCTGACGCGTGCAAACTTTTTGGACGAAAAAAACACTTTGTATGTTTTATAACATAAAATAGAGAACGTGCGCGGGTGTACGCGCACGTTCTCTAGGTCATTCCGTCTTGGGGTCGGTAGTCGTCTCTTTGTTCTCGTAGGCCTTAACGATGCGGCTTACGAGCGGGTGACGAACGATGTCCTTCTCGTTGAACGTCACCACGGCCACGCCCCGTATCTTGCCCAGCCGCTCGATGGCATCCCTGAGGCCCGACTTCTCCGAACTGGGCAGGTCGATCTGGGTCAAATCACCCGTCACGATCATCTTGCCGCCGATACCGAGTCGAGTGAGAAACATCTTCAGCTGTGCCCGCGTCGTATTCTGCGCCTCGTCCAGGATGACTACCGCGTCTGAGAGCGTACGGCCACGCATAAAGGCCAGCGGAGCTATCTGGATCACACCGCGCTCCATGTACTCGGTCAGTTTGGCACCGGGTATCATATCTTGCAGGGCGTCATAGAGCGGCTGCAAGTACGGGTCGATCTTGTCCTTCATGTCGCCGGGCAGAAAGCCCAGTTTTTCACCGGCCTCCACGGCCGGACGCGAGAGGATAATACGCTTCACCTCGCGGTTCTTGAGTGCACGTACGGCAAGAGCAATCGCCGTATAGGTCTTACCGCTACCGGCCGGACCTACGGCAAAGAGCATATCGCAGTCCTCATACTCCTCCACCAGTCGCTGCTGGTTCTTGCTTCGCGCCAGGATATGCTTGCCGTTCACCCCGTGCAGGATCAGGTTGTCCTGCTGAAAACCCTGCGGATGTTCGCCGTGAATGAGTTGCAGGATCTGCTGCTCGCCCAGCACGTTATGACGGATGCAGAAGTCCTCACACAGCCTCAAACTATGCTCAAAGCGCTGCATCGCTTCCTCCGCGCCGGAGACCTTCAGCTGGTAACCTCGCGCCACGACACGCACATCAGGGTGCTGGTTTTTTAGACAGAGTATATTCTGATTGTTGACGCCATAGAAAGTGGCGGTATCGAGTTGTTCGTTTAGTGTGATAAATCGTTCCATGTAGGAATACGTTGTAAGTAGTCAATTTTGTCGGTTTCAACGTGGGCCACGATACTGGTCGGGCCGTTGTGAAGGAGGAGATAGGGCACCCGCAAGCGACGGTTGTAGGTCGCTGCCTGGTCCAGCGTACGCTGGGTAAGCCGTACCGTCTCGGCCTTGCACTCGATGAGCATCAGCGGCTGCATCCGTCGGTCATAGACCACGGCATCGCAGCGGCGCTTGGCATCGCCTACCATGATCTGCACCTCTACGGCGATCAGCCCGGCGGGATAGCCCAGTTGCTCCACCAGCATATGCAGCAACTGCTGGCGCACCCACTCCTCGGGCGTCAAGCGCACCCAGCGCTTGCGCCACGAGCAGTAGATCTGCTCCTTATCGTTTTGAAGACGGGTCTTCAAAACAGACCGTTGCACTGTTAGACCGCTATCGCTGTTAGACCGTTCCACTGTTAGACCGCTTCGCTGTTAGATCACTTCAAATAGTTATCTTTGAGCGAGCAGGTACGGTTCAGAATCAGGTGCTCGGCCGTACTGTCGTCGTCCACTACAAAGTAGCCCTGCTTGAGCAGCTGGAAGTGGTCCTGCATCTTGGCGCCGGCCAGTGAGGCCTCTACCTTGGCGGTCACCACCTTCAGGCTGTCCGGATTGAGCAGTTCGCGGAAGTCACGCTCATCAGCCGACGGATCCTCTACGGCAAAGAGGCGATCGTACAGACGTACCTCGGCATCGACGGCCGAACCGCATTCTACCCAGTTGATCGTGGCCTTGGTCTTGCGGTTGCCTCCCTCGGTACCCGACTTGCTGTCCGGGTCGTAGGTGGCATAGACGGTCGTGATCTTGCCATCCGCATCCTTCTCGCAACCGGTAGCCTGGATGATATACGAGGCTTTCAGACGCACCTCGCGGCCACCGGGGCTCAGACGGTAGAACTTATTATCTGCCTCCTCCAGGAAGTCGCCACGCTCAATCCACAGTTCACGTCCGAACTTCATCTCGCGCGTACCCAACTCCTCGTGGCCGTCAATATTCTCGGCTACGATTGTCTCGCCCTCGCCCTCATAGTTGGTGATGACGAGCTTCACAGGATCGAAGATACCGCATACACGCGGCGCCGTTTCCTTGAGGTTCTCACGTACGCAGTGCTCCAGCAGTCCCTGGTCGATCATGCCCTCTACCTTGGTGTAGCCGATACGATCCATGAAGTTGCGGATAGCCTGCGGTGTATAACCGCGACGACGCAGACCGCATACGGTCGGCATACGCGGGTCGTCCCAACCGGCTACCAAACCCTCCTTGACGAGTTGCAACATCTTGCGCTTCGACATCACGGTATAGGTGATGTTCAGGCGGTTGAACTCATACTGATGCGGACGATAGTCCGGACCATAGGGCGACAGGCCGGCGAAGTTGGGACCCGAGAACTGGTCGATAAAATAGTCATAGAGCGGACGATGCACCACAAACTCCAGCGTACAGATCGAGTGGGTCACACCCTCGAAGTAGTCGCTCTGACCATGCGCGAAGTCGTACATCGGATACACTTTCCATTTCGTACCAGTACGGTGGTGCGGGTGGCTGGTGATGATACGATACATGATCGGATCGCGGAAGTGCATATTCGGATTAGCCATGTCTATCTTGGCACGCAGCACCATCTTGCCCTCCTCTATCTCGCCGCGCTGCATAGCTTCAAACAGGCGCAGGTTCTCCTCTACGGGACGATCGCGGTAAGGCGAGTTCTGGCCGGGTTCGGTAGGCGTACCTTTCTGCTCGGCGATCTGCTCGGCCGTCTGTTCGTCCACGTACGCCTTGCCCTCCTTGATGAAGCGGATAGCCAGGTCGTAGAGCTGCTGGAAATAGTCGCTGGCGTAGTAGATCTGTCCCCAACGGAAGCCGAGCCACTTGATGTCGCGCTCGATGCTATCTACGTACTCCACGTCCTCCTTAGCCGGATTGGTGTCGTCGAAACGCAGGTTGCAGACGCCGTTGTACTTCTCCGCAATACCAAAATCCATGCAGATTGCCTTCACGTGACCGATATGCAGGTAGCCGTTGGGTTCGGGCGGGAAACGCGTCTGAATACGTCCGTCGTTTTTGCCTTCACTCAAGTCCTTCTCTACGATTTGCTCAATAAAATTGAGACTTTTTTCCTCTTGTTCCATGTAATATAACTGATTTGTACCTTAAATTTTCTATTGGTTTATCCGCGGATGATACCTCGCGGCGAGTTCTTGATAAAGCCCAATATCATATCCCGATCGGGCGTAGGCTCCATCGTAGCCTCTATTTGTGCCACGGCCTGCGAGACGTTGAGACCGGTGTTATACAGCTGACGATAGACGTCCTGGATGGTATGAATACGCTCCAGCGAGAAGCCGCGACGGTTCAGACCCACCGAATTGATACCGCAGTAGGAAACGGGATCTCTGGCTGCTATCACAAAGGGCGGCACGTCCTTGTTGATCTTCGATCCGCCCTGCACCATCACGTGGCCGCCGATATGCGAGAACTGATGTACCAGCGTACCGCCACCGATGATGGCGAAATCGTCCACCTCTACCTCTCCGGCCAGTTGCACGGCATTCGACATGATGATATGATCGTGCAGCAAGCAGTCGTGCGCTACGTGGCAGTAAGCCATGATCAGGTTGTCGTTACCCACCACGGTCTTGCCCTTGCTGGCCGTACCACGATGGATCGTACAGCACTCACGCATCACGTTGCGGTCGCCGATGATGGTCCAGGTCTCTTCGCCGTGGAACTTCAGGTCCTGGGGGATCGCACCGATGACCGCCGACGGGAATACGTGGCAATCGCGGCCTATCTTGGTGTACTCGCAGATGGTGGCGTTGGCATCAATACGCGTGCCGGCGCCGATCTCTACGTTCTTGTCGATGAACACAAACGGTCCAATTTCCACACCCTCGCCTATCTTAGCCTCCGGGTGAATACTTGCTAACGGGCTAATCATATTATTTAGTCATTTTGATATTTACTCATTTTTCTCATTTACTCCTACAGCACTTGGTTGCGGAGCTTGCGTACGCACTG
>DFGU01000026.1 GCA_002371785.1 Bacteroidales bacterium UBA3742 | reverse complement strand
GAGAAGTAAACGATTACTACTTATTGCTTCTTGTTGGGTCAAGCGCAGGGCGTTAATCGCCCAAGATTGGTCGATACCGGGGATTATAGAAGGGTGACGGACTGGAGGCCGCCGTTATTGCCGGCAACATAAGAGACCGTGGTATGGCCGGTGAGAACGAGTTGGTCGATGAAGAGCGGCTGGCCCGTCAGGAAGAAGGTAGAGACGAAGGTGTCGCCCGGGCTCAGTTTGGAATTGACGGACTCCACCACCTCAAACCGCATGTCTCCCAGATAGCGGAACACACAGCGACGGTTGGGCAGCCAAGTCACTTCGAGACTCTGGCCCGGCAGCAAATCCATAGTATGAATGCCCTCTGCAATGAAAGGATTGCTACTACCATGTTCGCCTTCCTTCAGGCGGTTGGTATAATCATCCCAGTTGCGTGAGCCGACATAACGGGAAAGGATATTGAGCGTGGAGAGACGAGTATTGTTGGCGCCATCAACATAGCCCCACAGACGCTCCAGCGTACTGAGGGCAATGTTCTCATGCAGGCATAGCCAGATTTGCGCAATAAGCGATTCAAAATCAGCCGGAGTGGCCGGGCGTGTACCAAAACGTGCTTCTACGTCTTTGCGCAGTTGTATAACCTCGGGTGCGTTCTTGTTCATAATAATACAAATTTCAAATCGAGTGCAAAGGTACGGCTTTTTTTTGAATTACGTGAACTTCTTTTTATTTCTTTTTTCTCAATACTCCGGCAGAACGAGGGCTAAGGAGTCATAGAGTTGGTCGTTCATGTTGAAATAATTCATATATGCCTGAATAAATTCCTCCAGTAACATAGGATCTTTTATGGACTGCTTTACCTTTTGGAAATTCGCTTGCAGACCTCCATCGTAATCGCGCACCTCATTCATTGTTTTCAACTCTCCCCTTTTAACCGCCTTGCGGATAGCTGCTTGTCTGGCGATATGAAGCGCAGCCGCTTTGCGACGGACAACCTCATGAGGAGAGGGTGTTTCGGTCTTGATAGCCAGCGAATCTACGAGTCGGTTGAGCGAATCAAGCGAGTGTTGGCGTTCGTCATTCTGCGCACGGAGCGAATCGAGCGAGTGTTGGCGTTCGTCATTCTGCGCACGGAGCGAATCAATATGGGCAGAGAGGATTTGATCTTGTGTGAGGTGGTTTTGTTCGGAGCGTTGGTACGCGGAAAAGGCGATCCCAATAGCTGTAGAGAGGACGAGCAGCACAGCGAGCGCTATAGGAAGCCCCACACGCAGATGATCGGCATATTTCAAGGAACGCGCAACACGCGCACATGAGGAATAGCGGCGCGCGGGATTGAGACGAGTACAACGGCTTGAGATGAACCGATAGCGATGCGGGAAGAGCAATCGGATGATTTTGCCTACGGCATAGATATCTGCGCGATTGTCAATCGCCTGACCGGTCAACTGCTCCGGGGCGATATAGGCCATAGAGCCAGCCGGCTGCTTGAAGGTGACATAATCGTCGGTATCGGAAACCCCAAAATCAATCAACTTGACAGCAGAGCCGTTGCGAGTGATGAGGATATTGGAGGGCTTGATGTCGCGGTGGATGATCTGGCGTCCGTGCAAGAAAGAGAGGGCCTCAAGGAGTTGAGAGAGGATACGTCGGCGCGTGGCCGCAGAGGGCTTGGTAAGAAGAAACTGCTCCAACGTAATACCATCGATATACTCCATCTGGATATACCAACCGATAGCATCCATATGTCCGAAATCGAGCAGATGGACGATATTGGGATGATCTAAACCGACCCCGATGGAGAACTCCTTGCGAAGCAATTCGACATGCGGAGTGGATTGACGGTAAGGCTCCGCCAAGGCCTTAAGGATGTACTTGCGTCCGAAACGAGTAGCGGTATAGATAGCGTTATGTCCCTCTGCGGACAATAACTGCGGCTCCGACCATACATCCGAGAACTCGGGCGTAAGAGGAGATACTATAAATGATGAGTCAACCATTGCCAGACGATTTGTGAGTGCAAAGATACAACAAAAAAAGCACATACGCAAAAATTATGTGCATTTTTTGAGTTGAAAGTCAAAAGTCGAAAGAAGAAAGCAGAAAAAAAATAACATTTTTTTGCATATATCCGATTTTTTTATTTGGAATCGTTCCTTCGGCACGCCCCTTCCCTAAATGGATTTAGGGTGGGTTCCCTCCGAATTTACGTTCGCGTCTTCGCGCGAATAGCAACAATTTCCCGCTAAAAATTCAAATAAATTTGATTTTTACCGTCAAATCCTTGCATATTCCAAATTTTTGTTGTAAATTTGCGCCCAAATTGTGGAAACACACACATATTAACTTAATAAAAAAAATACCATTATGATTTCTAAACGTTTGGAAGAGGCTATCAATGCCCAAATCAATGCCGAGATGTGGTCGGCTTATCTCTATCTGAGTATGTCTGCTTATTGCCAGGACCGTGGCTACGCCGGTATGGCTAACTGGTTCTACATCCAGTTCCGCGAGGAACAGGATCATGCCCAGATCTTCTACAACTACCTCATCAGCCGCGGCGGCCGCGTACTGCTGCGCGCCATCGATGCCGTAGAGACCGAATGGGCTTCGCCTCTGGCTGCCTTCGAGGCCACCTATGCCCACGAGCAGCACGTGACCTCGCTCATCAACAACCTCATGCACATCGCCGTAGAAGAGAAAGACTACGCTGCGCAGAGCCGCCTGCAGTGGTTCATCGACGAGCAGGTGGAGGAAGAGGAGAACGCTCAGGACCTGATCAACAAGCTGCGCATGGTGGAGGGCAACAACTATGGCCTCTACATGATCGACCAGGAGCTCGCCGGACGCGTATATGCTACCCCGTCGCCGCTGGCAGGAAAATAGGTCGTTGGTCGTTAGTCGTTAGTCGTTAGTCGTTAGTCGAAAACAACATGAAGAAACATATTTTTTCCATTTGCATCGCGCTGCTGATGGCGGGATGCGCTGCGGAAATACCCAAGGTAGAACAGACCTCCTACGAGACGCTCACCATCAGCAAGACCGATATCACCGTACCCCTCCGCTACAGCGCCACGCTGCGCGGTACGTCCGACGTGACCATCATTCCCCAGATCAGCGGCCAACTCATGGACGTATGCATCGTGGAGGGTCAACAGGTGCAGAAGGGCGACGTGCTCTTCCGTATCGACGACCGCAACGCCAAGCTCGACCTGGAGGCAGCCGAAGCCAACCTGCTGGCTGCCGAAGCATCGGAGAGTAGCGCCCTGCTGGAGTACCAGAGCAGCAAGAACCTATACGACAAAGGTATCGTGAGCCGCTACGTACTGGACAACGCCGAGAACACGTATAAGCAGGCACAAGCCTCGGTGGCACAAGCCAAAGTGGCGGTCGACCGTGCCCGTGTGAACCTGAGCTTCTGCACCATCACCTCGCCCACCAGCGGCGTGATCGGTATGATCAACGTCCATGCCGGCGACCAGGTATCCAGTTTGACGAGCCTGACCATGGTGAGCGGCAACACCAACATGCATGCCGAGTTCTCCGTCAACGAGTCGGTGCTGGAAGAACGTGCCCAGGCCGACATCAAGGACACCAAGGCTACGTTGGCCGCCCTGCCCGACGTGACCTTCCTCTTCAAGAACGGTACAGAGTACAGCCTGAAAGGTCGCATCACGAGCATCACCGGTACGGTAGATCGCCTCACGGGTGCCCTCACCTGCAAGGCTACCTTCCCCAACCCGGACGGTATACTCTACTCGGGTATCCAGGGTACGGTGGTTATCCCGTTCAAGGTAAAGGACGTCATGGTCGTGCCCCAGCACGCCGTAGTGCGCCTCCAGGACAAGTCGCTTGTCTACAAGGTAGCGGCTGACAGTTGCGCATATAGCACCATCGTCAAGCATATGGACATGGGTAGCGATCGCGACCTAGTGATCACCGACGGACTCCAGGTGGGCGACGTGATCGTCACCGTAGGCGCCAACAACCTCGTAGAAGGACAACGTGTGATCTTCTAGTCGAAAGCAATGAAAAATATCTTCATCGATAAGAACGTGATGGCGATTTCGATAGCGATCGTCATCTCGCTGGTCGGATTTATCTGCCTCAAGAGCTTGCCCGTGGAGCAGTACCCGAACATAGCGCCACCTACCGTAGAGGTCACTACCTCCTACTCCGGTGCGGATGCCAACACCTGTATGCGCTCCGTCATCCAGCCCCTGGAGGAGCAGATCAACGGTGTGCAAGACATGACGTACATGACCGCCACCGCCAGTTCCACCGGCGACGTGGCTATCATGGTCTATTTCAAGCAGGGTGCTGACCCCGATATGGCGACCGTCAACGTCCAGAACCGTGTATCCCAGGCCCAAGCGCTGCTACCGGCCGACGTACAGCAGACCGGCGTCACCGTCACCAAACGCCAGAATAGTATCCTGCAGATCGCCGGACTGAAATCCACCGACGGCAAGTATGATGCCGACTTTATCTCCAACTATATCGACATCAACATCAAGCCCCGACTGATGCGTATCACCGGCGTGGGCAACGTTGCCAACCTGGGTAACACCTACGCCCTACGCGTATGGCTCAAGCCCGACGTGATGGCCCAGTACGGGCTGGAACCCGACGACATATCCGCCGCTATCCAACAGCAGAGTTTCGTCACCAGTACCGGTTCGCTCGGACAGCAGTCGGAGAACGCATACCAATACCCCATGGAGTACAAGGGCACGCTCAAGTCGGTGCAGGAGTTTGAGGACATCGTGCTACGCACCAAGGATGGCAACGTGCTCTACCTGCGCGAAGTGGCCGAGATAGAGATAGGCGCCAAGAGCTACACCATGACCTCCGACATGGACGGCCAGCCCGGTGTGTTCTACCTGGTCAACCAGTCGCCCGGCGCCAACGCTACACTGGTCAATCAGCAGATCGACGAGCTATACGAACAGCTACGTCCATCGCTGCCTGCCGGACTGGAGTTCGTCACGCTCGAGACCAGCAACGACTTCCTCTTTGCCGCTATCCACAACGTGGTGGAGACCCTGGTCATCGCCATTCTGCTGGTGATTCTGGTGGTCTATTTCTTCCTCCAGAACTGGAAAGCCACCCTCATCCCCTCCATCTCGATCATCGTATCCCTGCTGGGTACGTTTGCTATCGTACGAATGGCAGGATTCTCGCTAAACATACTCACCCTATTCGCACTCGTGCTGGCCATCGGTACCGTCGTGGATGATGCCATCGTCGTGGTAGAGGCCGTCATGGCCAAACTAGAGACCGGCAAGATAGCGGGTAACACTCCAAAAGACAAAGCCATCCAGGCTACGCGCGAGGCAATGAGCGAGGTGTCGGTAGCCGTTATCTCGTGTACGCTCGTCTTCATGGCCGTGTTTATCCCAGTGACCTTCATGAGCGGTACGTCGGGTACGTTCTTCACCCAGTTTGGTATCACTATCGCCGGATCGGTAGGCCTCTCGTGCGTCTGTGCACTCGTGCTCTGTCCGGCTCTTTGTGCCATGCTGATGCGACCGAACGAGGCTAATGGCGAAGGGCAAAAGAAAGGCTGGAAAGGCATCGACTACTATACCAAGTTGGCCTATGAGGCCAGCTACAACGCCATCCTCGGTAAGTACCAGGGCGCCGTACAGCGCTACCTGAAGCGTCCGTGGATATCGTTCCTACTGCTCCTGTGTGCTGCAGCGCTCTTTGTGCTGTTTATGAAGATCATGCCTGCGGGTCTGGTACCCCAGGAGGACCAGGGCGTCATTATGTGCGAGGTACGTATGCCCGAGGGATCGACCCTGCATGAGAACTGCGAGATTATGAAGCAGGTGGAGGAGAAAGTGAAAGCTATCCCGGAGCTGGAGAGTTACGGCCTGGTGAGCGGCTACGGACTGATCTCCAGCAACGGATCCAGCTACGCTTCGCTCATCATCCGATTGAAGAACTGGGACGACCGTCCCGGCTTTGAGCACTATATCGATGCCATCATCTACCGATTCTACCTGGATTGCCAAAGCATCAAGAATGCCCAGGTGCTGCCCTTCCAAATGCCGCAGATACCGGGCTACGGAACATCCAACAGCATCGACCTGCAGGTACAGGACAAGAGCGACGGCGATATGTCGCAATTTGGCGAACAGACCAACGCCTTCCTGGCCCGTCTGCAGGAGCGTCCTGAGATAGCGAGTGCGATGAGTACTTATTCGGAGCGTTTCCCGAAATACCGGGTACATGTCGATCCCGTGCAATGCGAACGCGCCGGTACGTCGGCCAAGGCTGTGCTCAACACCCTGGGGGCCTACTGCGGCGGATCATACGTGGGCAACTTCAACCAATTCAGCAAGGTATACCAGATCATGGTAGGCGCCGCACCCGAGTACCGACTCGATCCCACGTCGCTCAACAACATGTTTGTCAAGGTAGCTAGCGGCAAGATGGCCCCTCTCTCGCAGTTTGTCACCCTGGAGGAGATAGTAGGTTCGGCATCCCATAGCCACTTCAACCTCTTCCAGTCGATCTCCTGCTCCGTCACGGCCGCCAACGGCTACTCCGAGGCGCAGGCACACCAGGCCATCGAGGAGGTCTTCCGCGAGACCATGCCCAACTACTGCTCCTATGAGTACGGCTCTATGTCGCG
>DFGU01000102.1 GCA_002371785.1 Bacteroidales bacterium UBA3742 | reverse complement strand
GATCGGCAAAGAACGTACCGGCTGCGGCGGCCCAGATGAGGGCCAGGATACCCTCAGCTACCATTGCGCCGTAGAAGATCCAGCGACCCTGACGCTCGTTGGTTACGCAGCGTGCCATGATAGGCGATTGCGTACCGTGGAAACCCGATATCGCACCGCAGGCGATCGATACGAACATCATCGGGAAGATAGGCAGACCGTCCGCCTTGCGGTTGTGCAGACCGTCCAGCACCTCGGGCATCTCCGCGCTGTGCCATCCCAGCATCACGATCATGATGCCGATACCCATGAAGAGCAGCATGGCGCCGAAGATGGGGTAGAAGCGGCCGATGAGTTTATCTACGGGCAGCACGGTTGCAAGCGCATAGTAGGCAAAGATGATCAGCACCCATGCGATAGGAATAGCGGTCAACCCGAACGGGATGGTCGAGAGCGGCGCCAAGCCTTGCAGCAAGGTGGCCGGACCGGAGAGGAAGGTGGTGGTCAGCAGGATGAGCAGCACGAGCGAGAGTACGCGCATAAAGACCTTGACGCCCCGTCCCAGTTCGTCACCGATGATATCGGGCAGGGAAACACCTCCCTTGCGGATGGAGAGCATACCGCTCAGGTAGTCGTGCACACCGCCGGCAAAGATCGTACCGAATACAATCCATAGGAATGCCGCCGGACCGTAGAAGATACCCATGATGGCACCGAAGATCGGGCCCAGGCCGGCAATGTTGAGAAACTGCACCAGGAAGATTCGCCATCCCGACATCGGCACAAAGTCCACACCGTCGGTCTTGGTTACGGCCGGCGTCTTACGCGCCGTGTCCACACCGAAAACTTTCTCTACCAGTACGCCGTAGGTGAGAAAACCCACTACGAGCAGCACTAACGCAACGATAAAAGTGATCATCTTATGATTGTTTACATTTTGCGCCGCAAAATTACAAAAAAAATTGCACATGTGCAAATTCATGTGCAATTTTTTTCTCAATTTAGGCGTTATTACTTCTTTGCGCCGAGGTTGTCGATGCAGAAGTAAGCCGGGGTGTTCAGACCCCAATCACCGGTGCGGCTACCGCTCAAGGTGAAGCTCAGCTCGTCCACCTGACCAAGCGGACTCAGGTCAACATAGGTCCAGTCGGTTACGTAGGTAGTACCCTGGCCCAGGAAGAACTCAACCTGGTTGTTTACAGCCTGACCGTTCAGCGAACCGTGGATGGTGAGCTTGAACCAGTCGTCCTTAGTAAACGGATCACCGGCGATAGCATCACCGTTCTTCATCGAGTTGAGGGCGTACACGTTGTTGCAAACATACATACCCGGCACGGTCATAGCGGTGGTCAGCTTGATCACGTTGGGCGTGAAGCCGTCCTCGTACCATACCATGTAGTTCTTGCCTGCATAAGCACCACCGGCTGCCGACTTGTAAGCGTCGGTGTAGTCCTTGAAGTCGGTCGAGGTGATGTTGGTCACTACGCCGCCCGTTACGTACGAACCGCCGTAGGCTACCGTCTGCTTTGCCTGGAAGATACCGCTCTGCAGGAATGCAGTGGTGTCGGTGGTAAACGTCATGGCACTCTCGGCTGCTTTCGGACTGATGGCTGCCTCCTCGAAGGTACCGATGGTCTTGTCCTCAACCTCACCCGGTTTCTCGCACGACACCATAACCAGTGCCAATGCGGCTACGAAAAATAAACTCTTTTTCATTTTGTTGATTTTTTTTAAATGGTTAATAATTAATATGTTACGTTTAACCGTAATTTAATTCTTAATTTTTAATTTTTAATTTCTAACGACCAACGCCCAGGTCAATCGCTCCCGTGATCTCGGTGCTCAACTCGCCGATGGGGTTGTGGGTCTCATCGACCGCGGTATAGACGCGAACGAAATCCACGTATGGCAGACTGATCGGATTGCCGTTCGCGTCTATAGCCCATGAGAGGTCGAATGAGGTTCCCTGTGTATCGGTATTCGGACGGTTGTCTGCGTAGCCGTAGTCCAGGATACGTTGTACCACCTGTCCGTTGATTTTCTCGGTCTGTGTCGGCAGCAAGGCGCCATGCAGGGTATAGTTGTCCTCCGTGAGCCACTGCGGGTAGTAGGGCTGCTGGTGGAAAGGGTTTTGCAGCGTATCGCCTGCCCGCGTATAGGTGCGGCTGTAGTCGTGGCGCGTCTCAGGATCGGCATAGAGGCATCCGCGCAACTCGTACCACGTGTCGTCCGGCCGTCCGTTATGGTTGTCATCGCGGCTGACGAGCACGATGCCGGGTTCCGAGCTGCCGTATATGTCGCTGCCGGACATCATGTACGCATTGCCCAGGATCTGCAGGTCGCGTCCTTCGCCGTTCTTGACGGGGTGGTCGAAGCCGAAGGTGATATAGCCGCCCCATCCGCCGAGCGACACTACGCCACCGGTATTTTCGGCGATAGCCGCTTCACACTTGCGGCACATAGCCTCCGCGTCGTCACCCTCCTCGTACTTGGGCAGCACGTTCACAAACTGCCCCATGCCGGGCAGGTACTCATATACGCGGGTTATATAAGGTGAGTGCTTCGTGGTGTCCTGCCGGGCCGTGTCGCCGTGCAGTTCGTACTCGCCCGTCACGTGGCACAGATGCCCCGGTATGTCGCCCGTCAGCGCATGCCACTGTTCCTGGCCGTCGTATCGGTAGCAGTGGAGCACGCCCGACGATACGTAGTTTTTGGCATCGGTCATATAGACGGCCTCGTCGGTCATCAGCAGCCCGTAGGGATGTTCATAGCCCGAGAGCGACCAACGGGCTTGTTCCGAATAGTCGGCGGTGGTGTAGAAGACCAACTCCTTGTCCTCGCCGTTCAGAATAGCGGCCGTTTGGCCGTGGATATCTATATTCGCGCAGGGCATGCTGATACGCTGCGCCACTTGCTCGCTCTCCAGGATGACCACCTCGGGGCGGCGCTGCTTATAGTCGCCCTGGCAGCATACCCACAGGCGGTGCTGACGGTCCACGCGCAGACGGGTGGGGTTGAGACCTACGGGAATCTTACGCAGTTCGGTGAATGAACCGAGGTCGATGACCGATACGGTCGAATCGTAGCGGTCGGTTAGGTAGCCGCCCGAGTTGCAGACATACAGACGGTTGTCCACTACCTGCAGCTCGTCCGGCTGATGGCCTACACGCACCTCGCGCGTGATTTGGAGCGAAGCGGTGTCGATCTCATAGACGGCACCCAGCAGGTCGGGCGAGGCCACGCTTCCTACGTACGCACTCACGTACAGCTTGTCGCCATGGAAGGCCAAGTAACGGCAGTTGGGGATGTCTATCTGACCGATATGTTGTGCCCGGAGGTCCATTACCTCCACTTTGTGCGAACAGTTGATCACGGCGTACAGGCGTCCGCCGTACTGCCGTACGTCGTTGCCCACGTCACCCAGTTCCTTGAGCTGGGTGGGGTTTTGTGCGCCGTACCAGTTGGCGTAGTAGTCGCCGGAGTGGAGGTTCATATAGTCCAGCCGGGCTTTGTTGCTGCCCATGTTGCCTTCGCATAGGATGTACAGCCCACCCGTACCGACCCGGTCGGTCACGTGTGTGCCGATCGTGGGATACACCACCTCGTCCGTCCGGCAGGAGGTCAGCAGTATGAGGCATACTGCTAAAATTGAAAATTGAAAATTGAAAATTGAAAGATGGCTTTCGCCATTCGCCTTTCGCCTTTCGCCTAATATCTTACTGCTACTGTGCATCGTACATTCTGTTTTGGCATCGGGTAGTTTTGTATCACTTCATAGTCCTGCCCGAGCAGGTTATTGATTTCTATATTGGCTTTCAGCCATACAGGCCGGCATTTATCGGAGTGCTCGGAAGCACCTCCAGAGGCACTCCGGCTTTCGCCTTTCGCCATTCGCCATTCGCCATATATGCTCATATCATGTGTGTACCAGGGTTGGACGTAGTTGTAGACTGTATTCTCCTGCTGGCAGTAGCGTTTGCCCACGTAGATAAACGAGTAGTTGAGTCCGTAGTGATCGCCGCGACGGGAGGTCCATTCCAGTCCCACGACGGCACTTCCGCTATGCCAGGGGATATATGGTATCTGGTGGCGGTAGTAGGTATCGGCAGGGTTGGTGACATCGATAGCGGTCTGGTAGGTGTAGTTGAGTCGGGTGCGCAGCACGAACTGCAGGGGCAGATAGAGCGACAGGTCGGCTTTGGCATCTACGCCGTTGATCTTGACCTCACCCAGGTTGAGCATGGTCCACCGGAACTGCTGTCCCTTAGGATAAGCAATGATCTTATCCGTCACGCGGTTGTAGTAGTATGAAAGGGATGCGGCTATTTCGTAGCCGCAGTCGTTGGTCGTTTGTCGTTTGTCGTTGGATAAACGATAAGCCACTTCTACAGAGTGCTGACGAGCTAATTCCGGACGGAGGTTGGCGTTACCCATGTCGGTGTAGTAGAGGTCGTTGAAGGTAGGGTAGCGGTAGCTCTGCTTGTAGAAGGCATTGAGACTCAAGTCGTATAATGGACGAATGGACGAATGGGCGAATGGACGAAGGGAGAAGAATACACCCGGCGTGAATTTCGGTCGTTGGCTAAGAGCGGATTGGTTGTTGCTGACAGCCGTCATCAGCACGCTGGCTTGCATCCGCAGGTAGTCCTTGACGTTGATCGCCGTGGCTGCCGAGAGCCAATGACTATGGCGATAGAATCGTTCTATGCTATTTTCGACTCCAGAGGCACTCTGGCTTTCGATTAGCAAGAGATTTTCTCTTGCCAGCGTATTGTATTGATAGTCATAGGCCACCGACACGTCCCACCACTTGGTGATGGTCACCTGGTTAGCCAGCGACAGATAGACCTCCTGCTGCAGGTATTCGTTGTCGGCAGGCAGCAGTTTGTCGTCGTAGTTCCAGTAGTGGGTATAGTCGTTGGCGTACTTGATGAGCACGCGTGTTTGCCAGCGGTTCCACCAGCGGTCTTGCCACTGCCCCTGCACGAAGCTGTTGCGGTCGCGCAGCCGTTCGCCGTTACGCCACACGTTGTTGACGATGGCGCCGGGTATGCCGCGCTCGGACCAGTAGTTGTAGCCATGCAGGCGCCAGAAGCCGGTGGTACGGTAGTAGTGATGCAGCCCCAGTTCGGTGCGCACGGCATTCACGTCGCCGTTCTGGCGAATAGCCGTGGTGTCGTAGGCCGTCTCGCCCGTAGGCAGTACGCGGCGATAGCGGAAGGGATATCTTCCGTGGGCATGCACGTACTCGGCATCCATGGTGAGCGAGAGCCCGTCCGTGAGGCGCACGTCAGCTCCTACGTTGGGGTTGGCCAGACCGAACGAGCCGAAGCGCATTTGGCCGTGTACGTGCACTTTCTCGCCTTTGCGGAAATAGGGTTTGCGGGTGGTGAGATAGACGTTACCCGCTGCGCCGAACTCGCGAGCCGACTGAAAGATATCCGATTTCTGACCTTTGTAGAGCTGGATCTCCTCCATGTTGTCCAGCGAGAAGCGTCCCAGATCCACTTGTCCGTTCTGGGCGTTACCCAGTTGCACGCCGTTGTAATAGACGGCCGTGTGCTGGCTACCCATCGAGCGGACGTTGATGGTCTTGATACCACCTACGCCGCCGTAGTCCTTGAGTTGTACGCCCGAGAAATAGCGCACCGCGTCGGCTACGCTGAGGGCGTTGAGTCGTTGCAGTTCCTCGCCTTTGAGCGATTGCGGCACGATGACATCTTTCTCCAACGCGCGGGCGGTGACGGTTACCTCGTCCATCTCGCGATGACGCGTGTCGGCGGAATCGGGTACAGCGGTATCCTGCGCATGCATCTCGATCGTGCACACGCATAGCAAGCCCCATAATATGTACTTCTTGATTCGCATCCCGACTCTGTTTCGCGAGAGTGTTTGCTTTTCCGTCATACGGCAGGTCTTCTGACTTCGTCGCTTCCTTGCTGCCTTCCCATTCCTAAGAATAGTGGCGTAATCGCAGGGATGCTCTCTGGGGCCCCCGCGAAGTGCTAACGTAGTGATACTTCGTGGGGAGAGGAGGAAGTGCGGCGACCCTAAACTCGCTGAAAGCGATGTTTCTTTGTCGCAAGCCACTTCCGACGTTACAGCAGCGCGTCTGTACAGGATTTTCACCTGTTTCCCTCTTAGCTTATCCGCATGGATAAGAACCGTATTTCCATTTTGGCTGCAAAGGTACTGCTTTTTTTTGATATATGCAAGAAAAATCGCACCGGAGAGCGATTTTTGAGGAGTGAAGAAGTAAAGGAGTGAGGTTTGGTATGGAATTTGTTCAGGAGTTTATTAGTTGATGAGTTTATGGGGTGATTGGTTGATGAGTTTATAAGTTTATAGGATATGAAACGAATTTTTACAATCCTGGTGATGGTTGTGGCGATGATCGGTACGACTATGGCATGCAAGAAGACGACAGTGGCTACGACGCAGGATAGCGTGGTGTGTATCGTGATGGATACCACGAATGCGTTGTTGCCGGGTGCGAAGGTGAGCATCACGTGCGGCACGAAGCGGAGTTTTACCACCGATGTGGACGGACGCGTTGTTGTAAAGATGACGGGCCAAACGGCGAAGGTGAAGGTAACCAACGAGGGCTATAAGACGCAAAGCCTGACGCTCCAGGCCGGTACGCGCGAGCAAATCATCCGGTTGGTGCCGGAGAAGCAGAAAGAGGTCGTGGCCTACGGACGCGGCGGACACACGCTGGGGATCTCGAAAGACGCGGTTTACTTCACCACGAGCGCCAAGTCGAGTTATCCGATACGAGGCGTAGCATCCATAACGGAAGAAGCTGCCGTCATGGCGGATGCTGCGGTCTATGAAGAAGAACCCATCGTAGTGACCGGCTATGGTTCGTCGTCCAACAGTGCACGCGCCGGACTGCTGAC
>DFGU01000025.1 GCA_002371785.1 Bacteroidales bacterium UBA3742 | reverse complement strand
CGCCGCTACCGTTGGCAGGTATATATCCCGCCTTTCTCCTTCACTACCGACAATGCCGCCATGGTCTGCCAGGCCGGCTATTTCAAGTACCTGGATCATGACTTCTGCCCGATAGACGCTGTACCGTATGCGAAAACGACGATTTAGTCGTTAGTCGTTGGTCGTTAGTCGTTGGATGAAATGAACAAATGGTAAATGAATAAATGGTAAATGAGCAAATCGTAAATAGGCTTAAGCCGTATAGTGACGTCATCATCTTCATGGTGACGCTGCTGGTGGCGAACTATTTCTGGAAATTCACCGTCATGGGGGATGAGGACGGCGTACAGGAGATGGTGACCTGGTTCGGACTCGACATCACGGCGCCCTTCAGCTGGATGAGTCGTCATATCGCCGCCCGCGTCTATTGGCTGGTGAGTCTGGTGAACGATAGCGTCATCATGCGGGGCGACCACGTGGTAGGTTTTCCCAACGGTCACGGCAGCAGCATCGTTTGGGGGTGCTCAGGCCTAAAGCAACTCTTTATCTGGCTGTGCCTGATGCTGACCGTCCGCGGCGGATGGAAGCATAAACTATGGTTCATCCCCCTTGGCGCCATCGTGTGCCACGGCTTTAATATCCTGCGTATCGCACTGATCACACTCTTCTTGGAAAACCATCCCGACTGGTTTCCCGTGCTCCACGACTATATCTTCAAGTACCTGTTCTACGGCTTGATGTTCCTGATGTGGGTATGGTTCGTAGAGGGTATCCGCGGACCTCAACGACAGAGCGCGCAGAAGTCGCAGTAGGTGCATTTTCGTTCCGGTTCGTACTCCGAGGTGAACGCCACCTCCGGATTCAGAATCTCGGTAGCTATCCTGCGTACATTATCCGTGAAAGTATCTTTTAGGGCCTCCAGGTTTAGCTGGTCGTCCTCTTCTTTCATGCGTACAGCGGTCGATTCGTTGTTACCCAGTCGCAGACCGTATATCTGCGGCGCGATAGGTCGTCCCTCCGGATTGGGGTATAAGAGCGAATAGAAGATGGTCTGCATGGCCGCATCGCGCATGTAGTTGCTGTCGGTCGTGAACAGGTTCTCCTCCTTGCCGATCACGGGTTTGGCCTTACCTGTCTTATAGTCCGCCAAGCGTATCACGCCGTCTTTCTCCTCCACGCGGTCGATATTGCCGGTCAACTTGATCTGGCGTCCGTCCTCCAACTGTAGTACCCCCTCGCAATGCATCTCGGCACGCAGGTAGCGGAAGGGCGTCAGCCCTTTGTCGCGCTCCAGCTGCAGATCGATATAGCGCCTTAGCACCGTCATGGCCAGTTCGTCATCCTGTATCTCACGGGTCTCCGGCATCGTGCCCCATTCGGCATCCAGCTGGGCCAGCATACGCTCGATATCGGTGCGCTCCACCATCTTGCCCTGCAGGGGCTGGTAGAGGTGCTCCAGGATCTCGTGGAAGCAGGTACCCAGTTGCCTGTTGTCGGTCTCTTCGGTCACCTCCTTAGGCGCTTTCAATCTCGCGATATACTGCCAGTAGAACTTCGCCGGGCACTTTAGATAATCCTTGATGGCCGAAGCCGACAGACCGCGGCGGCCTTTAGGATCGAAGTAGGCGTTCAGTTGCTCCAGAACATGCTCGTCTTTGCGGATGACCAGCGGTTCACGGATGGTTGTAGAACTGTCGGGCTGCACGATCTCGTGGCGGATGGTCATGCCGTACTGGTAGCGCAGTTGACTCAGGTAACGCGAGGGTTCGCCCACGTTCTCGGTATCCGAATTGCAGATGAAGACCACCTCCCGGGCATACGACAGCATGCGGTAGAAATTATACGCAAAGATGGCATCCTGGCGTTCCGGTGTGGGTAGTCCGAAACCGCGACGCAGGGTATAGGGAATAAAGCTGTGACCGGTACTACTGCCGGGATAGAGGGTGTCGTTGAACCCCGTGATGATAAGCCTATCGAAGTCCAGTGCACGCGTCTCCAGCACACCCATGATCTGCAGGCCCTCCAGGGGTTCGCCGGCATAGGGTATGGTGCGGTCATCCAGCAGCATCTCCATGAGAACGAACAGCTCCTGCGCCTCTACGGCTACGGGGTACTGCCGGAGTGTCTGCTCAATCTGATTCAATGCTGTATGGATGGTATAGAGTTCCTCGGTGGGATCGTCGCTCACCTGACGCAGGATATCGCGTACATAGTCCAGGGTCTGGGTCTGCTGCTTGGGGCTGCGGAAGAGGCTATCCAGCAGCGGATGCTCGGGGATCACCTGCTCGGGCACGTAGATCAGGTTCTGCTGCTCTATCTGCTGCAGCAGCGCTCGGCTCTCCTCCAGGGCGTATTTTCGTACGAAGCGGTGGTTCAGCAGGTTGACCACATCCTGGTGGTAATAGCCCGCTTCGGTCTGGCGCTGCAGCAACATGCGCAACAGGCCCAGCAGGGCATACGCCGGCGTGGTACGCAGCGGATAACCCATCGTGACGTTCACCTTGTCGATCTGCTCGGGTAGGC
>DFGU01000002.1 GCA_002371785.1 Bacteroidales bacterium UBA3742 | reverse complement strand
CATGTTCTGCCACTAAATAGGAAAAATGCGTGCTGATTTAGCTGGTTTGATCCTGAAGATTTAATATCGAGTGTGTGACCGAAACTCGTTCGGCGTGATGCCGGTATGACGCTTGAAGAAACGACAGAAGGACGGCGAATCGGCATAGCCGAGATGGTAACTGATCTGCTGCACCGATAAATCCGGGCGGGTGGATAGCAGGTTCTTGGCCTGCGTAGCCAGATACTGCTCGATATAATCGCTCGCAGAAATACCCACCACCTCCTTGATAACTACCGAGAAATGGCGCGTCGTAAGATGCGCCTTTTCGGCATAAAATGCTACCTCGTGCTGCTCCCTATAGTTCGCTGCGAGCAGGTTGCAGAATGTATTGAATATAGAACGGTTTCGGTTGTTAGCCCTTTCTTCTTCGTCTATCTCACGTCTGCAAGCATCCAGCATTTCTGCCATTATATCGGTCTGCGCCATAAGCATATCGTGGCGATGCGGATACCGGGAAACAGACGTATTACTGATAAGATCCAACATATCTACCGCTTTCATATATTGCGTCATTTCTTCGTCCGTTAACCGGCAAGCAGGACTTTCATGAAATTTATTACGCTCATGTGTCATCCTTCTTTGAGTCATTTCTTGTTCAAAAGCCAACGAGTGAATAATAACCGTTATACTATAATCCGGACTGCTTTCAATAGGAATCTCCTGCATATCATACAATGCCCGGGATGAACCGGCATGACAGATAAAAATCATCAGGTATGGCGAGATGATATCCTGCCCGTAAACAGGAAAACTATGAATGTCTCGCAGCACGACCATTTCCGTTTTTTCAATCGTGCGTAGCGCCTCTTCAAACCTTCGTCTTGTTTCCATAATCATCATTTTGGGCACAAAATTACAATAAAAATAGGACATATACAAGCGTTTTTTCACAAAAATCGTACTTTTGGCTAATAACACCCCATAAATGGGTAACGCGTATATGCGCGAAAAGCAGTAATTTTGCAGCCGATTTTTATTCTCTTTAAAAAAAGGAGCTACTTATGCAAAAGATTGGATTGGTATTAGCAATGAGTCTGGGGCTGCTATTGGTGGCCTGCACAGACAAGAACCCGGCCACAGATCCTACCGAGGAGCCTAAGACCGACACCACAACGCACGTGGTGGACACTGCAAGCGTGGTAATTCTTACGGATCAAGATAATATGGTTTTGGTCGTATATCAAGATACGACGGCTACCGTTTCGGTGTCGCAAAATATCTTGGACAACATGACCGTCCTACGTGCCGGTGCCCACGTGAGCATCGTCCAGAGTGCCGACCTGGCCAGCGAGATCACTTATACGCTCTCCGGTTCGTCGGCCGATGGCGGCTTCTACAACGAGGGCGCGTACAAAGCTACCGTCGAGCTCAACAACTTGACGCTGACCAACCTCTCGGCCGTCTTCTCCGGTGCGGCTATTCATATCCAGAATAGCAAACGCATCAAGGTAAAGCCGCTCAACGGCACCACCAACACCCTCGTGGATGCCGCCGGCGGTAAGCAGAAAGGCTGCCTCTATATCCAGGGCCATGCCGAGTTTGCGCAGGCCGGTATACTCAACGTCACCGGTAACCTCAAGCACGGTATCAAGTGCGGCGAGTACTTCCGGATCAAGAACGCCACCATCAATATCCTCTCCGCAGTAGGCGATGGTATCAACTGCGAGCAGTTCTTCCTCATGGAGAGTGGCGCGATCAATATCAGCGGCGTTGCCGACGATGGCATTCAGTGCGATATCGAGGATACCGAAGTCGGTTCTACCGGTATCACGACCGATCATGAGGACGAGGACACCGGTAATATGTATATCTCCGGCGGTACAATCACGGCAGCCGTGACGGGCGATGCATGCAAGGGTCTCAAATCCGAAGGCGACATGTACATCTCCGGCGGTACGATCAACGTTACCACTTCCGGTGGCGGTCTATGGGATGCAACCGACCTCAAGACCAAAGCCGCTTCCTGCCTCAGTGCCGACGGCCTGATGGATATTAGCGGCGGTACGCTCAATCTTACCAGCACCGGTGCCGGTGGCAAGGGCCTCAGCGCCGACGGCAATCTGACCGTCAGTGGCACGCCCGTCATCACCGTCGTGACCAGCGGCCAGGCCGTAGTGGCTTCCGGTACCGGTACGCTGTCTATCTGCAGCAATGCCGGCACACTCGACCGCTATGACTCCGATTATAAGAGCTCGCCCAAGGGTATCAAGATCGACGGCGATATCGTCATCAACGGTGGTACGATCACCGTCACCACTTCCGGTGCGGGTGGAGAAGGTATTGAGAGCAAGCAGACCCTCACCATCAACGACGGACACATCACGGTCAATGCCTTTGACGACGGCATCAACTCGTCCGGCGATATGACCATCAACGGTGGCTATATCTTCGCTAAGGGATCCAAGAACGATGCGATGGACGCCAACGGTAATATATACGTCAAGGGCGGCCTCATCTACGCCATCGGTGCGACCAGCCCCGAAGTAGCGCTGGATGCCAATACCGAGGAAGGTAAGAAGCTGTATATCACCGGCGGTACCATCATCGCCGTGGGCAACCTCGAAGGTGGTGCACAGATCAGCGGCGGTACCTGCAAATATACTACCTCTTGGACCGGCAACACTTGGTACGCCCTGTATAACGGCAGCGATCTTGTAGCAGCGTTCCAAACACCCGCCAAGACCACTTCCGGCGGCGGAGGCCCCGGTGGCGGAGGCCCCGGTGGCGGAAGCCAGAAACTGGTGGTCTATACCGCATCCACACCGGCCCTCAAATCCGGCGTCAGCGTGAGTGACGGTACGGAGTATTTCGGAGGGCTTGCCAATATAGGCGGCACCGTCTCCGGCGGCACCAATGTCACGCTCTCCAACTATTCCTCCGGAGGAGGCTTTGGATGGTAAAACGCTGTTTTTTGCTAAAAATTCCCGCATGTGCTTGCATATGTGGGATTTTTTTTGTAATTTTGCGGCGAAATTGAAGTAAGACATCGGTTTTGCGGATTTAATACACATGAAAAGGACACTATTGGCGCTGATGATTGTAGCTTTTCTCGGACCGGGTTGTTCGTCGGTACGGAAGGTGCAAAAGCTATCAGACGACGCTCTTTTGGATACAATAGAGCGCACAACTTCTCGCTATTTTACGGACTTTATCAACCCCTCCAACGGCTTAGCGCGTGAGCGTGCCAATTGGGACTATTATGGCGACATTGTCACCACGGGCGGCACAGGTTTCGGCATGATGGCTATTGTGGCTGCGGCCGAACGGCGTTATATCCCGCGTGAGCAAGCTGTGGCGCAGCTGGACAACATCACCCGCTTCCTGGACCGCGTCGAACGTTTCCACGGTGCGTGGGCCCACTGGTATGCATCCGAGACCGAGCAGGTATTCCCGTTCAGTCAGTATGATGATGGCGGCGACCTGGTGGAGACGGCTTTCCTGGCCGAGGGCCTTCTGGTGGTGCGTCAGTGGCTGCAGGATAGTGAGTCGGAGGCCGAACGGGCGGTGGCCCGCCGCGCCGATAAACTCTGGCGCGAGATCGAATGGGACTGGTACACCCGGGGCACCGATGCGCTCTACTGGCACTGGTCTAAGAACTACGAGTGGAAGATGAACCATCGTATCAAGGGCTTCGACGAGTGTTTTATCACCTACGTCTTGGCCGCTGCTTCGCCTACGCATCCTATCGACCGCAAGGTATATGAGGCCGGCTACAAGAACTCGCCCTATTACCATAACGGCAAGTCGTATTACGGCATCCCGCTCAGTCTGGGTATGGAGTACGGCGGTCCGCTTTTCTTCACCCACTACTCGTGGCTCGGTCTCAATCCCCACGGACTGACCGACGGAGAGGTCCGCTATTTCGAGCGCAACCGTGCGCACGCACTCATCCATTATAACTATGCGCTGGAGAATCCCAAGAAGCATGCGGGCTACGGCCCGAACCTATGGGGCTTCACCTCGTCGGACGACCCGCTCGTCGGCTACTGCAGCCATCATCCCGGCACCCCGGACGAGAACGGTACCGTCTCGCCTACAGCCGCCGTCTCCTCTATCGTCTATACGCCGGAGCAGAGTATGGCGGTGATTCGCCATCTGTACGAGGATCTGGGCCGGCAGCTATTCGGCCGGTATGGATTCTACGATGCGTACAACCCGTCCCTGGCGCCGGAGAAGCAGGTGGTGAAGCACTACCTGGCTATCGATCAGGGACCTATCGTCGTCATGATAGAGAACTACCGGTCGGGACTCATCTGGAATCTATTCATGCAGGCACCTGAGATACAGAAGGGCCTCGAACGCTTGGGATTATATTACGAGAAATAACACAAAATCTTATCATTCATGAAAAAGTTAAGCACAATTCTCTTCGCCTTGCTGGCCGCTTCCTGGACCTATGCCCAGCTGAACGTGAGCGGTACCGTCAAGGACGAGTCGGGCGAGCCGCTGATCGGTGTGTCGATCCTGATCGAGGGAACCAGCACCGGTACCGTTACCGATCTGGATGGCAACTACGCCTTGAAGGCTGCTGAGAAAGCAACTTTGGTGTTCTCCTACGTAGGCTACACCACCGAGCGTGTGGCAGTGGCCGGCCGTACCACCATCAATCTAACCATGAAGCCGGACGACAAAGTGCTGGACGAAGTGGTCGTAGTAGGTTATGGCGTAGCCAAGAGTCGAGACCTGACAGCTCCGATCGCTTCTGTCAAGGGCGACGAACTGAGCCGTCAGATCGCTTCCAGTCCGATGACCGCTTTGCAGGGCAAAGTGAGCGGTGTACAAGTTACGCAATCGGGTGCGCCGGGTTCCAGTCCGGATGTCAAGATCCGTGGCGTGGGCTCTATCGGCGATTACGCTAAGCCGCTCTACGTCGTGGATGGCGCCTTTGTGGATAACATCGATTTCCTCTCGTCCGAAGATATCGAGTCGATCACGATCCTCAAGGATGCTTCCGCCGCAGCTATCTATGGTGTGCGAGCTGCCAACGGCGTCGTGCTCGTCACCACCAAGAAGGGTGAGTTCGGTCGCGTCAACGTCAGCTACAAGGGCTATGTGGGTGTTCAGGTACCTACCAACATTATGAAATTGGCCAACAAGTCGCAGTATGTAGAACTCCGTAACATGGCGTTCCGGAATACCAAGGGCTATGTACCGGTTTCGGAGAGCGACTACCCGGGCGACACCGACTGGTATAAGACCCTGACCAAGAACGCACTCACCCACAGCCATGCCGTGGATGTGTCCGGTGCTACCGACAAGACCAACTATTCCATCGGCCTCAACTATCTCTACCAGGATGGTATCATGAACTACGGCGCTTCCAACTACGACCGCCTCAATTTCCGTGCGCGTCTGGATCAGAAAGCCACCTCGTGGTTGAATATCGGCGTGAACAATATATTCTCCAACTACAACCGCCGCATACCGAACAATGATGCCTATTTCAAGGCCTACGTCAATCCGCCCGTATATAATGTGTACAACACAGCCAATACTGCGGCTTATCCCGAGGCCTTCGATTCGCCCAATTCGTACGGATTCCCCGTAGCGTATGGCAACCCGGTGGCTACGGCCTTCTACAACGACAACCGTGAGCATGGTATCAAGGATGTCTTCTCCATCTATGCCGAATTGCATTTCTTGAACGACCGACTGAAATTCAAGACCAGCTATAATATGGAGTTCTCCTTCTGGGACCAGCGCAATTATGTGCCGACCTATTTCGTGGGCGGTGCCCAGGGCTCTGACGTTTCCTCGCTGACTAAGACCTATGGCTATAGCACCAACCAGATTATCGATAATGTGCTCAGTTACCAGGATCAGATCGGCGCCCATCGTTTCAGCGTCATGCTCGGTCAGTCTACGCGTATGTACTACAGCGGTTGGGAGACCGGCCGTGTCTACGATGTACCTAACTATAGCGAAGCTTCCAAGTACCTCTCCACGGGTTCGTACAAGAATCAGTACGTCACCGATGGTGCCACCCGCTACAACGGCGTGAGTGCTTTCATGCGGGCCAGCTACAACTACCACGACCGCTACCTCGCTACCGTTACCTTCCGTGCCGACGGTAGCTCCAAGTACCAGCAGAAATGGGGCTTCTTCCCCTCCGTAGGTATCGGATGGAATATTACGCAAGAGGAGTTCATGAAGGACCAGCATGCCTTCGACAACCTCAAGTTGCGCGCTTCCTGGGGTCTGCTCGGTAACGACAACATACCCGCTAACTCCACCCAGATCCTCGGCGTAACGGGTATCGCAGCTTCGGCGGTCTTTGGCGATAAGCTCGTCGATGGTATCGCCGCACAGACCGTGCTCCAGAACTACCTCAAGTGGGAGGTGGTCAACGAGACGAACGTCGGTATCGATTTCTCGACGCTCCATAACCGCCTGACCGGTGAACTGGACTTCTTCTACCGCAATACGGAGAACGTCGTCTTCTACGTACCTATCGCATCCGGTGGCGGTACGGCCGAACTGCTCGCCAACAACGGTACAGTCAACAACACCGGTGTCGAGCTCTCGCTCAACTGGAGCGACAAGGTGGGCGATTTCCATTATAACCTCGGACTCAACGCCACCTATATCAACAACAAGGTGCTTAAACTGGAAGGCCGCGAGTATATCCCGGGTGCCGCTATCAACGGCGACTATGCTACCCGCACGCAGGTCGGTCTCCCGATCGGCGCGTTCTGGGGCTACGAAGTAGAAGGCGTCTATGCCACCGAGATCGAGGCCCTCAAGGATCCCGTTTCGCAGACCATCAAGGATGCCGGCTATTTCAAGTACAAAGACCAGAACGGCGACAAGGTGATCGACGAGAAGGACAAAGTTTACCTCGGTAGCGCCATCCCGCCTGTCATGCTCGGCTTCAACTTCGGATTCGACATCAAGGGATTCGATTTCTCCATCTCCTTTGCCTCGAATATCGGCCATAAGATTCTCAACCAGAAGCGTATGAACCGCAACGTCTTCCCGGAATCCAACTACGATCTCGACTACTACGAGCATGCTTGGCGTCCTACCAACACCAATACCGATTATCCCTCGCCCGAGGCATTCAACTCGTCCTACACGATGCAGTGCAACTCGTTTTACGTAGAGGACGGTTCGTTCATCCGCATTCAGAACGTCCAGTTGGGCTACAACG
>DFGU01000092.1 GCA_002371785.1 Bacteroidales bacterium UBA3742 | reverse complement strand
GCTTGTCCTACCGACAGTTGGCCACCGCAGAGGTAGATACCCAGTATGCGGTCATCCTCTTTGGCCAGACGTATGTTGCTCAGTATCTGGTCCAGTCCGACGGTCTCCTCCTCGGCATACATGCCGGCACCGGGCATCTGGCTCAGCATTTCGGCCCACGGGTCGCGCGGACGTCCCTGCTCTATCACGGTACCCCGCATATCGAGGCGATAGACGGTGTTCTGCTCCAGCGTCACTTCCGACGAAGAGAACATATTACCAAACAGCATACCCATCAGGCCGCACAGCACCATGTAGATAATGAATGCCCACAGGCAGCCGCGTAGGCAGCCAAAACGGCGGGTACGAACTTGCGTTTGCTGCTGACCGTTTTCAGCATCGGTCATCGTTTTTCTTTCAATCTTAATAAAACACATAGTATTTGGTTATTTATTCATTTTCACATTTTTTCATTTCATCTAACGACCGGGCTCTGTCCCGCATCGACTAACGACCGACGAGGTTAAACGTCTTCCTATGGTAGGGCGTAGGGCCATGCTCGCGCAGGGCGCGATAGTGTTCGGCGGTGGGATAGCCCATGTTGTGCGCCCATCCGTACTGCGGGTACTCCTGATCCAGGCGTCGCATATAGTCGTCGCGATAGGTCTTAGCCAGTACGCTGGCGGCAGCAATAGCCATGTATTTACCATCCCCCTTAACGACCGTGTCGGCCTGAATGGCCAGCAGTTCGTCCTCGGGCACGTACGGTCGCCATTTGTTGCCATCCACGATGATATGTTGCGGCCGAACCCGGAGCTGATCCAGGGCGCGTTGCATGCCTGTGACCGATGCCCATAGGATGTTGAGTCGGTCAATCTCCTCGGGCGTCACCTCCACCACAGCCCAACTGAGTGCCTCTCGTTCGATCAGGGGACGCAACCGATACCGCTGCTGCTCGGTGAGCTGCTTGGAGTCGTTCAGTTCGCTGAGGCTCTCCCAGTTGGTCTTCTCTTCGTCAAAGATCACCGCGGCGGCAAACACACTGCCTGCCAAGGGTCCGCGACCTGCCTCGTCGCATCCCGCCTCCAATATGCCCGATATCATTTGTTTTAGCAACATACTTTTTTATAGCTTTCGGCCATCAGCTATCAGCTTTCGGCTTTCTTCTTTGAGCGAAGCGGTCTTTCGACTTTCGACTAAAATGGATGTCCTATCGCAAAGTGGAACGTCATATCATCTTTCCAGTTCAGTCCGTTCGCGGCAGTACGCCATTGCGTGCCGGCGGAGATGAGGCTGGGGTCGTATAGCTTGACGCCAAAGTCGATACGGAAGATAAACAGACTCAGGTCGATACGTGCACCTACGCCGTAACTCCAGGCGATCTGCTCGTAGAACTTATCCCACTTGAACACACCTCCGGGCTGCTGGGCATAGTCGCGTATGGTCCATATATTTCCCGCGTCGGTAAAGGCGGCGAGCTCCAGGTATTTCCACACTTTCCAGCGGTACTCCAGGTTGAGGTCGAGCCGTATATCACCTGCCTGCAGGTCATAGACCATCGTGTTACCGTCGCCGCGGAACGTACCGGGTCCCAGGGTTCTGGCCTGCCATCCGCGCACGCTGTTGCTACCGCCGGCAAAATAGCGCTTCTCAAAGGGCACTATATCCGCATTCAGATAGGGCACTACAATACCCAGCGCCGCATGATAGACCAACTGGTGCTTGGGGGTGAAGATCTGGTGGTAGGTGATGGCCGCGTCGCCCTTGGCATACTGGGCAAACGGGATATTCCACAGCATGTACGAGCCGCTCTCGTTCTGCGAGAGTTTGCAGAGCTTAGCCAGTCCGTACAGGAAGTTGCCGGCCGTCTCCACCGAGTAGCGGAAGTCCAGATAACTGCGATAGGGGTGCCGGTCGCTATGACTGCTATAGGTACCCGAGTAGCTCCAGTCGAGGATAAAGAGGTCCTCGTAGGAGGCACGCAGCACGCTCGACTTCTTGATGAAATCATTATAGAACTGGTCGGATATCCAGGGCAGGTAGATATAGTTGATGTCCACCAGGTTGAAGCGGTGGGTCCATCGGCTGCGAGGCTTATGAGGCACTTCGTAACTCAGGCCCGCACTCGCAAGCGTACGCGTATATTCCTCGGGGCGTTGCTGGTAGTTGTAGCCGATGTTGATCTTGAGCGAGTTGGGGAACTGCAGTCCGGCATCGACACGTGCCTCGATGGCCCGTCCGCCGTTCTGGCGCCACTCATAGCTGCCTCGTCCGTTCAGGGTGAACAGTTCGGCCCCGCGGAAGAGGTTCTTGTTCATATACCCCACTCCTGCGGCTACACCCCAGTCACCTGCGGAGAACGTACCCTCCACCTCGGCCGAGACGGAGTGGATCTTGCTGCGCGAGATAGTAACGTGGCAATCCATCAGTCCGCTATCTACGGCCTGGAAGGCGATATCCACGTACTTGACCGGACCCAAGGCATTCATATTGGCATAGGTGCGCTCCAGCCGGCGCTCGCTGAACATCTCGCCCGGACGGATCAGGCACTTACGACGCAGCACTTTGTTGCGCAGCAGCGGCATACCCACGTAGGAATATACATAGCCCTCCTGATCGCTATCCTCATGCAGGATGAGGTCGTCGGGCAGACGGTTCATGTCGTAATCCACGTGGAAGAGTACGCGCCGGATCCGCTGCTTCACATACACCTTATCCATGATGCTATCGGGTATGATGCCACGATAGTGGGTCTCGTGCAGCTGCAGCCGTACGGTATGATTGCCATTGCTACTGTCGGCCGCGAAGGCCAGCAGCGACTTGTCGTAGTAATAATAGCCGCGATTGCGCATCGTGGACGTGATGCGCTGACGCTCGTCGTCCAGAGTCGAGGTGTTGTACTGGTCACCCTCATGCACCTTGCATAGCAGGTATTGCTTTGCAATAGAATCCACCTCGCCATGCTCTATCAGCGTCGTATATTCCGATATCGTATATGGCTCGTGAGCCGTAACGCGGTAGGTCAGGTCCAACTTCTTACCATCCTTACCATGAATCTGCTTGGTGGTGTCCACCTCGGCATTGAAGTAACCGCGGTTCTGCATGGCCAGCCGGATCTGACGCATCGACACCTCGGTCAACGTCTCGTCGTATATCTCAGGCGCCTCACCCATCTTATGGGCATTGTTGGCAAGCCATTTGTTCGTTTTCGTGCTTGTATCGCTGGGGGCGGTGTTATAGACGTGAAGCTGCAGTTTCCAGAATCCGAATATCTCCGAGTTCTGCTTCTGGCGCAGGTAGGAGCGTATGTCGGAGGCAGGCACGTCCTTGGTGTCCTCTATCTCCACCTTGGCTTTGTTGAGCAGGTACTGCCCGTCCGGCACGAACTTCGTCGTCCGGCACGCCGATAGCAGCACCGCCAGCAGACAACAAAAGCTGAATGCTGATAGCTGACGGCTGATAGCTGACGGCTGACGGCTGATAGCTGACGGCTGACGGCTGATAGCTAACGACCAACGACCAACGACCAACGACCCCTTTCTATATATCTTCACGTACGCCCGCATTATGCGTAAATTAAAATCGGCTGCAAATTTACTACAAAAATTTGGAATATGCAAGATTTTTGGCAAAAAAAAGTAGTCTAAGCTCGCTTAAGCGTGATTTTTTTGCGAAAAAGATTGCTGTTCGCTCAAACGAGCGAACGGAAATTCGAGGTGGGACGGCTTGCCGTGTCGGTGCCCTCGAAATTACTACAAATCGTAGGGCGGAGCGTCCTTCCGCTTTCGGAAGGAGCGGCCTCCGCCTAGGATGGTATAAAATTATATGGGGCGTGCCGATATTACTACAAATCGCAGGGAGGACCCTAACGCGACAACTCGATACAAGCGAGTATGAATGGGGCGACTCCTTTGGGGTCGTCCTTTCGTATGCGTTCGTGTACGTAATACGAATAGGTGCCATCGCGATACGGATTACCACCCAACCCCGCTACGGCGCAGCAGTCCGTCAGCGACCATGTGCCGTCCTCTTGACGCGCCAGCTTATGCCGTTTCAGACCGTCTATCACGCGCTGCGCCTCGCGTTTATAACGCTTGTCCAGCACGCCCAGACGCGCACCCTTAGCCATCGCATAGGCATACATCGCCGAGCAGGTGGACTCCAGGTAATTACCCTCCTCTCCGGGACGGTCCGGGACTTGGTACCACAGATGCGTCTTCTTATCCTGGTACGGCATCAGCCCGTCAATGACGCGGCGCAGTATCGTCTCCAGTTTCTCGCGTTGGTCATGGTCCCGTGGCATCAACTCCAGCACGTCACATAGCGCCATGACGTACCATCCTTCGGCCCGTCCCCATGTCTCCTGGCTACAACCCGTCTCAGGATTGCTCCAACCCATCTGCTTGCTCTCGTCCCAACCGTGGTAATTCAGGCCGTTCTTCTTGCGCGTATGCTCATCCACCACCGCAAACTGAAGCGCTATATCGTTCCACGCCTCGGGCTCGGGACGCCATGCGGCATAGCGAGCATAGAAAGTAGTACCCGTGAAAAGACCGTCCAACCACATCTGATGGGGATAGACCTGCTTATGCCAGAAGCCGCCCTCGCTGGTGCGGGGCTGCTGGCGAAGCTGGTCACGCAGCGTCTCAATGGCCTTCTCATACTGAGGCTGGGGATTCAGTCCATACAGCATAATCAGGAAGTTACCGCCCTGGATACGATCCATGTTGTAGAGCGACTGCTTATAGGTCTTCACCACGCCGTCCTCACCCACAAACTGATCCGCAAACTGCTGGGCATGCGCGAGGTATTTCTGCTCACCCGTAGCCTGGTACATCTCCACAAACGCACGCGCCATCAACGTAGGCGTATATTCCCACTTGGGCTTCTCCGCTCCGTCGCAGGTCCATATCTCGGGGTTATGCACCATCTCCGACCGGGCGACCTTTTCGCCCAGCTTCAGATACTTACCGCGGCACGCTGCCGGTGCCGACATCACGGTCGCCGCAAGAGCAACCAACAAAACGATCTTTTTCATAATGGCTGCAAAAGTACAAAAAAAAATCGACACCCGCAAGAAAATGTCGATTTTTTTTGTACAGAC
>DFGU01000114.1:17680-30849 GCA_002371785.1 Bacteroidales bacterium UBA3742 | reverse complement strand
GTTGTATATAAGGGATATCCTCATACGTTTATGATCACTTCTACTACTGTTCCTGCTGCTCAATTGTCGATGAGTGCATCGGGTGCAACGGTTAGCAAAATCTCTCCGGGCTTGTTCCGCGTAGTAGCTACCAATGCTCCGGGTTCGGAAGTGACGATCAATGTATCCGGTACGTATCAGGGTAAGAGTATGAGTCTCGGTAGCGAGAAATTCCGCGTAAAGAAACTGCCGAAACCGCATGCTTCGCTCAGCAGTGGCGGCAAGGAGTTGACAGGTGGACGTGTCGGACGTAAGCAATTGGTAAATCAGGCAGCGGAAGTGACTGCAGGTTATGGCGAAGATGCTATCATCAATGCGAACTTTACCGTTACCGGATTCCAGATCTACGCCGACGGAAGAACAGCAGAGTCGAAGTCGTCTCATTTCACGGGAGAGCAAATGCAATTGTTGAACTCCCTCTCTAAGGGATCTCAAGTAACCTTCCTGAGTATTCAGGCTGTAGGTCCCGGTGGTGAGCGTGTGCCTGCTAGATCGTTGTCGTTTATAATTAATTAAACACACTATTTATATGAAGAAATTGTGTATCATTGCTTGTCTTGCGTTGGGACTTTCGGTCACGGCGTATGCACAGCACCCGGTCAATTCGTTCTTTGACGACTTAGGTTCGGCAAATATACATACGGAGGACTTGGTTACATGTATCGATGCTAATGGTCGTTTTCGTAACGATACGATAGTGAAGATATTCCATCGTCTGGACGACGTGGTATGGGCCAAGTATGTCTATAGCGTCATTGACCTTCGTTATCGCCAGAACTACCAGTTGTACTTCCCGACGAATATCACGGATTCGGACTATCGAAACCTGTTCAAGGTGATGGTGGATGCTATCCGCGATGGTCTGCCGGTGTATGACAAGATACAGGGACGTTCGGGAGTGATTGATGTAAAGCCTCTGAAACCGGACTTTTCAAAGCCTCTGTCGAAAGAAGAGATTGTCAAGGCATTCATCCCCAACCCGATGGCTGCTCTGGATGAGCTGCGTAGAGAATCTGCTATGTTTAGCAGTGGAGAGGACGATGAAGAAGTAGATGAGCCGGAATTGGATTCTTGCTTCTTGAAACCTGAATGTACGGAGGAGTCGTTCTTCCAGTACGATTCCATCACCGATACTTTTAGATGGAATCCGTATCCATATGACGATATTTCCAAAAATATCTACAAGTATCTCATTCAGGAGATTGTCTTCTTTGACAAGCACACTTCGCGATTGCATCGTAAGATACTGGCTATAGCTCCGCTGTATCCGAAGAAACTTGAGCCTACATTGATCAAGTACTGGCAAGATGCTGAGGGTATAAGTGCTGAGCCCGAGGCACCGGAGAAAGTCGAAAACGGAGACAATATAGCACCTGAAAAAAACGATACGACTGATGCCGGATCTGTAGCATCTGCACCGCAGGCACCTAAGAAGAATGTAGCCGGAAATGCGATGAAGGCAATGTATCAATCGCTGATTTTCTGGATTCCGTTCGATGCATTTCGTCCGTATTTGGCAAACCAGTACGTTATCCCGATGCAGAACGAGGTAAAGCGTGTGACGTTTGATGAGTTCTTCCAGAAACACCTGTACACTTCCTACATCATAGGTGACGGAAATATGTACAACAAGAATATTCTTGATTTCCGTGACAACCATGGTGATGACTTGTCGGAGGAAGCAGTCAAGAAGGAGCAACTGCGTATCCAAACAGAGATGCTGAATCTCGAACAAGACCTTTGGGAGTATTAATCATACAACCTTGAAAAAGGGGGTAGGTTGGTTGACCTACCCCTTTTTAGCCAATTTATACTATTTATAATATGAAGCGTGCGCATCACTTTTTAAATATGTATTTTACTGCAGCTATCAGTGTGTTTCTGGTGCTGCTCATGATCGGAGTGGAATGTGTACTGCTGCTCTCTGCGGTATCGGCCGTTGGCCACTTCAAGGAGAAAGCAGTGGTGACCGCCATGCTCCGCGGCAATGTGGACTCGGTGAGTATCGCCCGGGTGGACTCGCAGCTGCATGCCTGGCCGTATTTCTCCAAGATAGAGTTTACCTCGCGTAAGGAGGCGCTGGAGGAGCATATTCGCGAATTGGGTGAGGATCCTACCGAGCTGCTGGGCTACAACCCGCTCTTCGACTCGTATGACCTGCATCCTACGTCTCAGTACTCCACGCCGGAAGGAATGGCGGAGATAGAGGCCAAGCTGAATGCGCTGCCCCAAGTGGACCGCGTGATGTATCAGAAGGATCTGGTGCAGCAGATAGAGAGCAATATCCAGAAGGCCTCGGTGGTTCTCATGATCGTGGCCGGCGTACTGCTGCTGATAGCCATGCTGCTGATCATCAATACGATTCGTCTGCAGATATACTCCAAGCGATTCCTGATCAACACGATGACGCTGGTAGGCGCCACGGGATGGCATATCAAGGCGCCGTTTGTGGGCAAGAATATGTTGATGGGACTGATCGCATCGATATGTGCGCTGGGCATACTGGCGCTCGGTGTGTATTATCTGCGTGACCAGATGGATATCATCCTCTTCCCGCTCAATGCGGACAATATGCTGATTGTATCGAGCGTGGTGATCGGCTGCGGTCTGCTGCTCACGCTCCTGGCATCGCTGATAGCTACCGGACGCTATATCCGGATGAGCACCGACACGATGTACGAAATCTAAAACAAAACCTTGTAAGTGATAGACAAACAGATATGAAACATAGACTCTCTAAACTCAATCTCATCCTGATGGCTGTAGCCTTTGTGGTGATATTGGTTGGATTTTTTCTGACAGCCGGCGAACCGAGCGGCGAGGTATATAACCCCGACATCTTCTCCTTCCGCCGAATCACGGTAGGCCCGATGACCTCGCTGGCCGGATTTGTGCTGATGATAATCGCTATCTTGATCCCCGGTAAGAAGCAATGAGCTGGTGGGAAGCACTCATATTGGGTATCGTGCAGGGACTGACCGAGTTTCTGCCCGTGTCCTCGTCGGGCCATCTGACCATCATGCAGACGCTGATGGGTATCGAGTTTGCCGAGGGCGACATGCTGCTCTTTGACGTAGTGGTGCATGCGGCTACGGTATGTGCTACGTTTGTGGTGCTCTGGAAGGAGATCGTATGGCTGCTGCGCGGTACGTTCACCACACCGGCCTGGAATCAGGAGAAGGTGTATGCCGGCAAGATATTGGTGTCGATGATACCGGTGTTTGTGGTCGGCATGTTCTTCAAGGACCGCGTAGAGCAGATCTTCGGCAGCGGACTGATGATCGTGGGTATATGCCTGCTGGTGACGGCCGCGCTACTCTGTTTTGCGCAGTATGCCAAGCCGCGCGAGAAGCAGACCATCTCCTGGGCGGACTCGCTCATCATCGGTCTGGGTCAAGCCCTGGCTGTACTGCCCGGCCTGAGCCGTAGCGGTACGACGATAGCCACGGGAATCCTGCTGGGAAATAAGAAGGAAGAGGTGGCGCAGTTCAGCTTTCTGATGGTGCTGATCCCGATCCTGGGTGCTGCGCTGCTGGACGTGAAGGATATCATCTCGGGCGAGGTGGTAAGCGGTATGGGGATAGGCGTACTGCTTATCGGATTTGTGGCCGCCTTTGCGACCGGCTATGCTGCCTGCCGCTGGATGCTGGAGATCGTCAAGAAGCAGAAGTTGATCTATTTCTCGATATATTGTTGTATCATCGGTCTGTTTGCCCTGGTATATGGACTTTGTTGCGGGTGAGATCATAGCGATAGATAAGCCGCTCCATTGGACCAGTTTTGATGTGGTGAACAAGGTACGCGGTGCGATATGCCATTATCTGGGGCAGCGCAAGCTGAAGGTAGGGCATACGGGTACGTTGGATCCTTTGGCGACGGGCGTGGTGATCATCTGCACAGGCAAGAAGACCAAACTGATCAGCGAGCTACAGTACGACACCAAGGAGTATGTCGCTACGCTCCAGTTGGGCGCTACCACGCCGAGTTATGACCTGGAGAAGGAGATCGACCGGACCTATCCGACGGCGCATATCACGCGCGAGTTGATAGACGAGGTCATCCCGCAGTTTGTAGGCGAACTATGGCAGACGCCGCCTATGTTCTCGGCGGTGCAGATCAACGGCAAACGCGCTTATGAGTTGGCCCGCAAGGGCGAGCAAGTGGAGCTGAAGCCGAAGCTGCTGGTGATCGACGAGATAGAGGTGATGCAGTTTAACCCCGAGACGATGCAGTTGACCATCCGCGTGGTATGCTCCAAGGGGACCTACATCCGCGCCCTGGCTCGCGACATAGGCGAGAGGCTGCAGAGCGGAGCTCACCTGATCGCCCTGCGTCGCATACGAGTAGGCGATACACGCATAGAGAATTGTACGACCGTGGAGCAGTTCTCAGAGAGTATAAAGAATCTAAAAAAGACTGAAGAATAAGATATGTACAAGAGTAATGACATGAAGTTGAGTCAGTTCCGATTCAAGTTGCCGGAAGAACTGATCGCTCAATATCCTACCCGCTACCGTGAGGATGCACGTATGCTGGTGCTTCACCGCAAGACGGGCGAGATTGAGCACAAGAACGTAATGGATATTCTCCAATATTTCGACGAGGGCGATACCTTTGTGTTCAACGATACCAAGGTGTTCCCCGCACGCCTCTATGCCAAGAAGGAGAAGACCAATGCCAATATAGAGGTGTTCTTGATTCGTGAGCTGAACCATGCTAACCGCTACTGGGACGTGCTGGTAGATCCGGCTCGTAAGATCCGTATCGGCAACAAGCTCTACTTTGACGATGACCCGATGATTGTAGCCGAGGTGATTGATAATACCACGGCGCGTGGACGTACGTTCCGCTTTCTGACCGACTATGACCAGGATGATTTCATCAAGAAATTGTACGCCCTGGGTTCTACGCCGCTGCCGAAATATATCCAGCGTCCGATGTCGGAGGAGGTGCAGGCACGCTATGACGAGGAGTTTGGCGGTCAGCCGGTGGAGGAAATGGATGTGGAGCGCTACCAGACCGTCTTTGCAAAGCATATCGGTGCGGTGGCTGCTCCGGCAGCCTGTCTGCATTTCTCCAAGCAGCTGCTGAAGCGCATGGAGATTCAGGGATTTGAGTTGACCTATATCACGTCGCATATGTCGCTGGGCAACTTCAAGGCGATCGACGTGGAGGACCTGACCAAGAGTAAGTCGGACTCGGAGCAGATCATTATCTCGCAGCAAGCCGTGGATACCATCACGCGCGCACAGGATAAAGGCCATCGTGTTTGTGCCGTGGGTACGGAGATCATGCGCGCTATGGAGCATGTAGCCGGCACGGGCGGACGTATTAAGACCTACGACGGATGGACCAACAAGTTTATCTACCCGCCTTATGAGTTTGCGGCAGCAAATGCCTTCTTCACCAATTTCTACATGCCTCAGTCAGGCCAGCTGCTGATGGTGGCTGCCTTCGGAGGCTTTGAGGAGGTGATGAATGCTTATCAGGAAGCCATCAAAGAGGGCTACCGCTTTGGCGACTACGGTGATGCGATGTTGATTATCGACTGATGAACGTACGTATAGAAGACAGTTGGCGACGTGTGTTGCAACCCGAGTTTGACAAACCCTACTTTGAGTTGCTCACCGACTATGTGCGCCAAGAGTATCGGACCTGTCGGTGTTATCCACCGGCCGGTCTGATTTTTAATGCCTTCGACAGTTGCCCGTTCGACCGCGTACGCGTGGTCATCCTGGGTCAAGACCCCTATCACGAAGAGGGACAAGCACACGGGCTTTGCTTCTCGGTGAACGATGGGGTAGAGGTGCCGCCGTCGCTGAAGAATATCTACAGGGAGATCCAGCGCGACCTGGGTACGCCCGTTCCCGAGTCGGGTAACTTGCAGCGCTGGGCTGACCAAGGCGTGCTGCTGCTCAACGCCACGCTGACGGTGCGTGCGCACCAGGCCGGATCGCATCAAGGCAAGGGCTGGGAAGAACTGACCGATGCCGTCATCGCGGCGCTGAACCGCGAACGTGAACATGTGGTCTTCATGCTATGGGGATCCTACGCCCAGCGCAAGGGACAGTTTATCGACCGTCGCCGCCACCTGGTGCTGCAGACCAGCCACCCGTCGCCCCTGTCGGTCTATCGTGGCTTTGAGGGCTGCGGCCATTTCTCAAAAGCAAACAACTATCTGATTCAACACGGCTTGCAGCCGATTAATTGGTAATTGATACATGAAAACGCTATTACTTATCGATGCTTATGCGATGATCTATCGCGCGTATTATGCCTTTATTCGTGCCCCGCGTATGAACTCAAAGGGCGAGAATACCTCGGCGGTATATGGATTTGCTACCACGCTGGATGACTTGCTTCGCCGACTCAAACCGACGCATATAGCCGTTGCGTTTGACCCGCATGGTCCTACGTTCCGTCATGAGGCCTATGAGGCCTATAAGGCGCAGCGCGAGGAGACGCCGGAGGATATCCGACGCGCCGTACCCATTATCAAGCGTCTGCTGCAGGCCATGAACATACCGGCTATCGAGGTGGATGGCTTTGAGGCGGATGATGTGATAGGCACGCTGGCCAAGCAGGCCGAGCAGCAGGACTTTGTGGTATTCATGGCTACGCCCGATAAGGACTATGGTCAACTGGTGACCGATCGCATCTTCATGTACCGCCCCCGTCATACCGGCGGCTTTGAGCAACTGGGACCGAAAGAGGTATGCGAGAAATACGGTCTGCACAACCAGTCGCAGGTGATCGACCTGCTCGGACTGATGGGCGATGCCAGCGATAATATACCCGGCTGCAAGGGTGTGGGTGAGAAGACGGCTGTGCAGCTGCTGCAGCAGTTTGGTTCGATCGACAACATGCTGGCCAATACCGACCAACTGCGCGGTGCGCTCCAGCAGAAAGTGCAGACCCAGGCCGAGCAGATACGCTTCTCGCGTTTCCTGGCTACGATCCGGACGGATGTGCCTATCCGCATGGAGTCGCTGGACCTGGCTAAGAAAGACGCAGACATAGAGGCGTTGACGCGCCTGTATCAGGAACTGGAGTTCACGTCGCTACTGAAGAAGCTATCGCCCGCCCAGGATCCTGCGCCTAAGAAAACGAAGACGGCTGCGCAGGGCTTGACACTCGATCTGTTTGCCGAAGAGGTGGCACCTGTGATCAAGTCGCCCGAGGAGGAACGACGTGAACAGGAAGCCCGCCTATGTTCCTATCTTCTGAATCCGGAAGTGGCTTTCAATCCTGCTGTGGAGCCCAACTGGGAGGCGCTCAAAGCGGATGCCAACCTATGGGCACTGTATGAGGAAGTGGAGCTGCCTCTGATGAGCGTACTTCGCGAAATGGAGGAGGCCGGTGTGCGCATCGATGTGGCCAAACTCAAGGAGGCTGAGCACCAGTTGACCGCCGAACTGGAGGCGCTGGAGCAGGAGATATACACGATGGCCGGCACGACGCTGAATATCAACTCGCCGCGCCAGGTGGGTGACCTGCTGTTTGAGACCATGCACCTGAGCGATAAGGCTAAGAAATCGAAGACGGGCCAGTATTCCACCTCGGAGGAGGTGCTGCTCGGCATCAAAGACCGCCATCCGATAGTAGGTAAGATACTGGACTATCGCGAACTGAAAAAACTGATCTCTACCTACGTCACCTCGCTGCCCGGCTATATCAATCCGCAGACGGGTAAGATACATACGACCTACAACCAGACCGTCACGGCTACGGGACGACTCAGTTCGTCGAACCCCAACCTGCAGAACCTGCCGATACGTTCCGAGCGGGGCAAACTGATCCGCGAGGCGGTGATACCCGATCCGGGATGCCTGTTCCTGAGTGCCGACTACAGCCAGATCGAACTGCGTCTGCTGGCGCATTTCTCGGGCGATGAGCATATGCAGGAAGCTTTCCGCCAGGGACAGGATATCCATGCTGCTACAGCTGCCAAGATATTCCGCATCCCTATCGAGCAGGTCACAGCCGATCAGCGTCGGCGTGCCAAGACGGCCAACTTCGGTATCATATACGGTATTTCGGCCTTCGGACTGAGTCAGCAACTCGACTGCTCGCGTGCGGAAGCCAAGGCGCTCATAGACGGCTACTTCGAGGCCTTCCCGCGCGTAGTGGATTATATAGAAAGCCAGAAGCAGAAAGCCCGCGAGAAAGGCTATGCGGAGACGCTCTTCGGACGTAGGCGCTACCTGCCGGACATCCTCTCGCAGAACGCTACGGTACGCTCGTTTGCCGAGCGTAATGCCGTGAACGCACCTATCCAGGGTACGGCTGCGGATATCATCAAGATGGCGATGGTCAGCATCAGCCGCCGCCTGCATATGGAGCAACTCCGGGCGCAGATGATCATGCAGGTACATGACGAACTGAACTTCAACGTGCCCGAGGATGAAGTGGAGCGCGTTCGCGAGATCGTGGTGGGCGAAATGCAACATGTGGTGCACCTGTCTATCCCCTTAATAGCCGACTGCGGCGTAGGAAACAACTGGCTGGAAGCTCATTAAAAAAATGCAAGCGATGAAGAAGATATCAATCTGTTTTTGGACCATCTTGCTGCTCCTGACGGTAGCACCCGTCTATGCATGCGATACGATACGTGTGCTGTGTATCGGAAATAGTTTTTCCTGGGACGCCGTGGAGCAGGAACTCTATCCGCTGGCCAAGGCGCAAGGCAAGGAACTGGTGATAGGCAACCTCTATTATGGCGGCTGTTCGCTACAGCAGCACTATGAGTTCTATCGCGACGGCAAGAAGAACTACTCGTTTCGTATCATACGTAACGGTGAGCGCACCGTGACAGAACATCGTTCGCTCATGGATGCATTGCGGTATGCCAAGTGGAACTATATCTCTTTCCAGCAAGCCAGCCACGACAGCGGCAAGCGCAACTCGTACGAACCCTATCTGAGTCAACTGACCGCCATCGTACGCAAAGAACAACCTCAGGCGCGTTTCTGCTGGCTACAGACCTGGTCGTATGCCCAGGATGCCAAACATCCGGGCTTCCCGTATTATGGCAGTTCGCAGCAGACGATGGACGACAGCATTGCCGTCTGTACCGGTATGGTGATGCAGAGATATCCGAAGATGCTGCTGGTGCCCTGCGGGTCAGCCATCACGTATGCCCGCCAGACGATGGGCGATGTGCTGTGCCGCGACGGCTACCATCTGAATTATGACTATGGTCGGTATGTCGCTTCCTGCGTATGGTGCGAATTGCTGACCGGCAAGAGCGTGGTGGGAAATACGTATGATAACGGAAAAATGACAGAAACGCAACGTCTGCAGGCCCAAAAAGCGGCTCATCAGGCCGTAAAATCGCCTTTTTTGAAAAAAAATCAAAAAAAATGACGAAAAAATTTGCGTATGTCAGAAAAAAGCAGTACCTTTGCACCCGCTTTTGAAAAGAAGCCGTGTCTTTTGAACACCTGGTGCGGTAGTTCAGTTGGTTAGAATACCGGCCTGTCACGCCGTAGGTCGCGAGTTCGAGTCTCGTCCGCACCGCCAGGAGGCGCAAGCCTCTCTTCTTTTCAAAACAGGGTCCATTAGCTCAACTGAATAGAGTACCACACTACGGATGTGGGGGTTGCAGGTTTGAATCCTGCATGGATCACAGGATTGCGGAGAAATCCGATTTTCCGAGAAAACGGATGACCGAAAGGCCATCCGTTTTTTGTGTCCCATGCAGGATAGACGAAGAAATCCTGCATGGTTCTTCTTAATATTTACTGGCTTGCCAGTATAGCGGGATAGAGATAGCTAGGAAGACGAAGTTGGGTATCCAGGCCGACATAAAGGGCGACATGACGCCGCTGACGGAGAATGTGGTGCTCACTGTGGAGAAGAGGATATACAGAGCCGTCAGTACCAGACCTATTCCCAGGTTCTTGCCCATACCTCCGCGCACCTTACGCGACGACATAGTGACGCCCAGCAGGGTCATGATAAACGCGCCGAGGGGCGAAGCCCAACGCTTGTGGTATTCGGTCTCAAAGGCCTGTATGTTGCCTGTGCCGCGCGCTTGCTGCTTGTCCATGTATTCGCGCAGTTCCGGATTGGTCATCTGTTGTGCCAATTCGGAGGTGATAAACAGGTCGCCGGGTTCGATCATGAGGGTGGTGTCGATACGAGGATATTCCACCAGGGTCTCTCTGAGTCCCTCAAAGCTGCGCATCACGCAGGTCTCCATATGCCAACGATAGCAGGAGTCGTATATGATACGGTCGCACGTGGTGCGCGATACCAGCGACTTGCCCTCAAAATGCTCCAACGAAGCACGGTAGCCGGTGCCGGACTGCTGCTGAAGTGTCTCGATATACAGTATGGTGCCTGGTGTGACTTCGGCTTGTACGTTGCGGGCGTTGATCGGACTGAAATGCTCTACGTACTTATCCGTAAAGGCCAGCATCTTGCCGCTGGCATGCGGGATGATGTATCCGCCCAGCCAGAATGACAGCAGAAAGAGTAGGGTGGCCGAGATAAAGTAGGGCCGCATAAGCCTTCGGTAACTCATACCGGCGGCATGCATGGCGATGATCTCGGAATTGCCGGCCAGTTTGGACGTGAAGAAGATGACGGATATGAAGATGAACAGCGAACTGAACATATTCATATAGTACGGAATGAAGTTCAGGTAATAGTCGAAGATGATCTCTCTGAGCGGAATTTGCGACTCGAAGAAATCGTCCATCTTCTCCGTGATATCGAATACGATCGCTATCGAGAGAATCAGTACCAGGGAGAAGAAGAAGGTCCCCAGAAACTTCCGAATAATATACCAGTCCAGTCGTGTCATCTGTTGCTTACAATCGTTTCATAATATCGGGCATGACGCTTGCTTTCCAGGCCGAGAAATCGCCGGCCAGAATATGCTGGCGCGCCTGGCCTACCAGGTCGAGATAGAATGCCAGGTTGTGGATCGACAGGATCTCCAGTCCGAGCATCTCTTGTGCATGGATCAGGTGGCGTACGTAGGCGCGTGTATAGGCATGATCTACGTACGAGCAGCCCGTAGGATCCAGTTCGCTAAAGTCGTCTTCCCACTTCTTGTTGCGTAGGTTCATCACGCCCTGCCATGTGAAGATCATACCGTTGCGACCATTGCGTGTCGGCATGACGCAGTCGAACATATCCACACCGCGCTCTATGGCCTCCAGGATATTCCAGGGTGTACCGACGCCCATCAAGTAGCGCGGTTTCTCTTCGGGCAGGATGTCGTTGCATACCTCGATTATCTCATACATGACCTGCGTGGGTTCGCCTACGGCCAGGCCACCGATAGCATAGCCGTCCCGATCCAGGTCGCGCAACCTACGGCAGGCCTCCTGGCGCAAGTCGGTGTAGGTGCAGCCTTGTACGATAGGGAAGAGGTGCTGCCGATAGCCGTATAGGTCGTCGGTGGCATCAAAGCGGGCAATACAACGGTCCAGCCAGCGGTGGGTGCGCTCCATGGAACTCTTGGCATAGGCCTTGTCGGCCGTGCCGGGGCAGCACTCATCGAAGGCCATCATGATGTCGGCACCTATCTCACGCTCGATGTCCATCACCGACTCGGGGGTGAATAGCAGTTTGCGTCCGTCGATATGGCTGGAGAAGCGTACGCCCTCCTCGGTCATCTTGCGGATGTCGGTGAGGGAGAAGACCTGAAAACCGCCTGAGTCGGTCAGTATGGGGCGTGTCCAGCCCTCGAAGCGATGCAGACCGCCTGCCTTGCGGAGTATCTCGGTGCCCGGACGAAGGTATAGGTGGTAGGTGTTGCCCAGTATGATCTGGGCATGGATATCGTCCTCCAGTTCGTGGCGTTGCACGCCCTTGACCGTACCTACCGTACCCACGGGCATGAAGATAGGTGTCAGTATATCCCCATGATCGGTATGTATCACGCCGGCTCGCGGTCCTACCTGCCGAGCTTTGGATTGTAGTTCAAAGAATGCCATTATCCTCTTAGTTTCCTAGAATCCTAGTTTCCTAGAGTCCTAGTTTGTTATTAACAGGAAAAACAATGCTTGGCTTAAACGACCGTGCTTCCTCCGGCGTCATCATCGCATAGGCCATGATGATCACCGTATCGCCTACGTTCACCAGATGGGCTGCGGCGCCGTTGATGCATATGCAGCCCGAGCCACGCTTGCCGGGAATGACGTATGTCTCCAGCCGAGCTCCATTCGTGTTGTCCACCACCTGTACGCGCTCGCCGGCATATATATTGGCGGCTTCCATGAGCGCCTCGTCTATCGTAATGGATCCTACGTACTCTAAGTTGGCTTCGGTCACCTGTACGCGGTGAATCTTGGATTTCAGTATATTTAAAAGCATATCTAAGTTAGTTTACTCTTTTTGGTTTATGAGTTGTTGTGCTCTGTTGAGCGCCACATGTATGTTCGGGCAGATATTCTCCGGATTCATCATCTGTTCGATACCGCCCGTTTTAAGCTGCTTATGTACATGCTCCTTGACGCCCGAGAGGATAATGGTCATGCCCTCGCGATGCGAGCGCTGGATGAGCATACTCAAGTTGTGTATGGCGGTAGAGTCAACAAACGGCACCTTACGCATACGGATGATACGTATCGGATATTTCTCGCCGGAGACATGCGTCATCACGTCGTCAAAGCGGTTGGCAATGCCGAAGAAGTACGGGCCGTCGATCTCGTACACCTCTACGCCTTCCGGTATGATCAGGTGCTCCAGGTTCGACTGTACATCGGTATCTTCGTTCGGATCGATCTCCTTGTGGAACGTGCGGATGTGGGTCTCCTCGCTGGTACGCATGAGGAAGAGCACGAGTGCGAGCAGTATGCCCACTTCGATGGCTACCGTCAGGTCGAAGATGACTGTCAGCAGGAAGGTGATTCCCAGAACAGCCAGGTCGCGATTCGGATGCTTGATCAGTCCGCGTATGGTCTTCCAGCCCGACATCGAATAGGCTACCATGATCAGCACAGCTGCCAGACACGACATCGGTATCATGCCCACCAATCGGCCGAGGAAGAGCAGCACCAACAGCAGCACGACGGCATGTATGATACCGGCTATCGGCGTGCGACCTCCGTTGTTGATATTGGTCATCGTACGTGCGATAGCGCCCGTGGCCGGAATACCGCCGAAGAAGGGTA
>DFGU01000114.1:2163-17560 GCA_002371785.1 Bacteroidales bacterium UBA3742 | reverse complement strand
ATCACACCATCTGCCACCATGGCGGAGAGCAGACTCTCTATAGCACCAAGCATGGCGATGGTAAAGGCCGACGGGAAGAGCTTCTGTATCAGCGTGAAGAACGACTCGCCATCCTGCAGGTTCATCGCCGGCATGTGGGGTGCCGGTATGCCGCGAGGCAATTCGTACAGGTCGCTGATGGTCTGCAGGCTACCTACTCCCCACGATGCCGGAGCCCAGGTCTTGAGTGCCCATACGGCCAACGTGGCCAGTATGATGGCGGCCAGACTACCCGGTATGCGCTTGGTCAGCAGCGGCATGCATATACATATCAGGAGTGAGAACAGTCCGATACCAAGGGCCCATCCGTTGACGTGGAAATGCTGGGAGTAGAAGATCCACTTGTCGATAAAGTTAGCCGGCACATCCTTTAGACCCAAGCCGAAGAAATCATTCATCTGGGTAGAGAAGATGGTGAGGGCGATACCCGCTGTGAAACCTACAATGACCGGATACGGTACAAACTTGATGACCGAACCCATATGCGTCAGTCCCATCAGGATGAGCAATATACCCGCCATGATGGTGGCTATTGTCAGTCCGGACAGACCGTACTGCTGGATAATGCCGTAGATGATGACAATGAATGCCCCCGTGGGACCTCCTATCTGCACTTTGCTGCCGCCGAAGACGGATATCAGCAGTCCGGCTATGATAGCCGTCACAAGACCCTCTGTCGGTCCCACGCCCGAGGATATACCGAAGGCGATAGCCAAGGGGATGGCTACAATGCCCACGATGATACCCGCCAGGGCATCCTGTCCGAACTTACGCCCGCTGTAGTGGCGCAGCGTATGCAGCAGTTTCGGCGAAAAAACCTCTTTTAGTGAATATGTCATGTTGCTCAATCTCTTTCCTATTGGCTATTTGGATAGCACTTCAACCGCCTTTTTCGTTATTTCATCGTCGCGCTCAAACAGCGGGAAGAAGCCCTTGTCGCCCAGTATGTTGCGAACGATATAGGCGTTCAGCAGACGTACTACCAGCGGACGTGACTTGGCGATTTCTGCTTGGTCGGGTTCTACGCCCTTCTCCTGGGCAAACTTGGCAAACTCGCCTACCAGGTCCTGGCTGAGCAGGTACTGCTCGAGCGCCTTCCAGTCTTTGTACTGCGTCAGTTTCTTGCGATTCTTGTCGGTGTACTTATAGGCAAACTGGTAGGTGTAGGCCATGTTCACGCAGCGGTTGTACCACGGCGTGTTGCGCGTCGTGTCTCTGCCTACAAAGATATCCGGCATGATACCGCCGCCACCATGTACCACGCGGCCCGACTTGGTATAGTAGGTCGTCGTGTCCTTGTAGTGGATGCTGTCTGCAGCAAATAGCTCGCCGTGGTTGTAGCGCTCCTCCATGTCGTGGTAGTAGTCCTCCTGGTCGCCCAGTTCATACGGCTTCTGTACGCAGCGTCCGGAGGGCGTATAATAACGTGCCACCGTGATACGTACCTGCGAACCGTCATTGAGGTTAAACGGCTGCTGCACCAGTCCCTTGCCAAACGAGCGGCGACCGATGATCTGCGCACGGTCGTTGTCCTGCATAGCGCCGGCGAAAATCTCGCTGGCCGAAGCCGAGAACTCGTCCACCAGTACCACTACCGGCACGTCCTGGAAGCGGCCCAGACCGTTGGCCTTGGCCTCGTAGCGCGGATACCGACTACCTTCGGCATAGACGATCATCTCGTCTTTGCGGAGGAACTCATTGGCCATCTTGATCGCCTGATCCATATAGCCTCCCGAGTTCTCGCGCAGGTCGATGATATAGCGTGTGGCACCCTTGGCACGCAGTTCGGCCAGGGCGGTGATGAATTCACGATAGGTGGTGTCGGCAAACTTGTTGACGCGTACGAAGCCGATTTTCTGCTTGCCGCCCTCGATGATAAACGTAGCATCTACCGACGCTACGGGGATATCGCCTCGCGTCACGGTATAGGTCAGCATCTCCTTGGTACCGTTGCGCTTGATGCCCAGTTTCACCTTGGTGCCTTTTGGACCGCGCAGGGTATGCATCACCTTCTCGTTGTTGATCTTCTTACCTACAAACAGCGAGTCGTCCACCATGATGATCTTGTCGCCGGCCAACACACCGATGCTCTCGCACGGACCTCCCGGGATGATAGCCACGATGGATACCGTATCCTGCATGATGTTAAACTGCACGCCGATACCCGAGAACGAACCCGATAGCTCGGATTGAGTGAGCTCCAGATCCTCTTTGGGGATGTAGGACGAGTGCGGGTCCAGTTTCTGGATGATGTCGCGCATCACCTCCTCGGTGATACTATCCACGTCCAGTTCGTCCACATAGTTGCGCGCCATGATCTGCAAGAGTTGATCTACCTTGGATTGTTCTTGCGAGTAGATCTGACCATTATATACGTAGTAACGTTGTTGGGCGTTAGCTTGGTTGTTCAGCGCATGTCCGACCAGAAAACCTATCATCAGGCATACAATGGTCAGCGTAGGTAAGATGTATTTTTTCATTGTTGCTTCTTCTATTGATTCGTGTTGTTTTGCTCCTCCTGGAGCCGTACTACCTCTATGCCGGCTTTGCGCAGCAGGTTGACACCGTCCGTCAGACGGTATTCCTCGCCATACACCACGCGCTTGATGCCGGCCTGGATGATCAGTTTTGAGCACTCCAGACAGGGACTGGCCGTGACGTATAGCGTAGCACGATCCGACGAGTTGTTCGAACGCGCCACCTTGCTGATCGCATTCGCCTCAGCATGCAGCACGTAGGGGTAGGATACATTATGCTCGTCTTCACAGACGTTCTCAAACCCGGAGGGCGTACCGTTGTAGCCGTCGGAGATGATCATCTGGTCCTTGACGAGCAGGGCGCCTACCTTGCGCCGCACGCAGTAGCTGTTCTCAGCCCACGTACGTGCCATGCGCATGTATAGGTAGTCGCGACGTGTCTGCTTGTCCATTATCAGAGCAAGCTGTTAATCCGTTCTTCCAGCGCAGCCTCTGGGCATGCACCTACGTGACGGTCCACCAGTTCGCCGTTCTTGAAGAACAGCATGGTCGGGATGCTCATCACGCCATACTCCTCGCAGGCTTCCGGATTCTCATCTACGTTCAGTTTGCCTACGGCTACACGACCGTCAAACTTCTCCGCCATCTTGTCAACGATAGGCGACATCATACGGCATGGTCCACACCAAGTGGCCCAAAAATCTACCACCATCGGCTTGCCCTCTGCGAGCAGCGATTTCAGGTTTTGATCAGTTACTTCAAGTGTCATAATGCTTTTTTATTTAGTTGTTTTATGGTGATTCGTTTTTGCTGCGGACGCTGTAGTAGCAGGTCCACCACTTCGTCCTCCAGATAGGTCTGTATCGCACGCTTCACCGGACGTGCTCCGTTCTGCGGGTCATAGGCGCGATCCAGCAGTTGCAGCTGGGCATCCTCGGTCAGTACCAGCTGGTGACCGGCTTTGTGCATGCGCTCTTTGAGTTTGCCCACCTCTATATCTATGATACGCGCGAGCGCGGCGCGCGTGAGCGAACTGAAGATGACCACGTTGTCCAGTCGGTTGACAAACTCCGGCGGGAAGGTCTTCTGCAGCGCCTTCATCAGGGTCTGACGCGTGGCTTTCTCGTCCATCTCGTTCTGCGAGAAGCCGATACCGCCGCCAAACTCCTTGAGCTGGCGCGTACCGACGTTGCTGGTCAGGATGATGATGGTGTTTCTAAAGTCCACCTCATGCCCCTGACGATCGGTCAGCCGACCTTCGTCCAGTACTTGCAGGAGCACGTTGAAGATATCCGGATGTGCCTTCTCTATCTCGTCGAACAGCACCACCGAGTAGGGCTTTCTGCGGACCGCTTCGGTCAGCTTGCCGCCATCCTCATGGGCTACATAGCCCGGAGGTGCTCCTACCAACAACGAGGCCGTATGCTTCTCTGCGTATTCCGACATGTCGAAACGTATCAGGGCCTCTTTCTGTCCGAAGATATCCTCGGCCAGACATTGTGCCAGGTGGGTCTTGCCTACGCCCGTCGGACCCAGGAAGAAGAACGTACCGATAGGTCGGTGCGGATCCCGCAGTCCCAGTCGGCTGCGCTGTATGGCCCGTACCACTACCTGTACGGCGTCGTCCTGACCAATCACACGCTGGAGCAGACGGTCGCCCATCGTGCGCAGACGTTCCTGCTCACTGCTCTCCACCCGTTGCACCGGTACGCCGGACATCATGCTCACCACGGATGCCACATCGTTATCCGTGATCTCGTATAGCGGTGTGTCCGGTTCATCCAGCGCCTCCTGGCGGGCGTGTGCACGCGCGCCTACCTCGTCCATCACATCGATGGCTTTGTCCGGAAAGGCACGGTCGGTCAGGTAGCGCTCACTCATCTCTACGCACAGTTGCAGCACCGAGTCGGGATAGATCACGTGGTGATACATTCCGTAGTGTGTGCGTAGTTGCTGCAGGATATGCAGGGTCTCCGTTGTCGTGGTCGGCCGTACCGTCACCTTCTGGAATCGGCGTTCCAGCGCCCCGTCTTTCTCGATCGACTTGGCATACTCGGCTGTGGTCGTCGCGCCGATACATTGCACCTCGCCGCGCGCCAGGGCCGGTTTCAGTATGTTTGCAGCATCCAGCGAGCCCTGGGCGTTGCCGGCGCCGATGATGGTATGTATCTCGTCGATGAAGAGAATGATCTCCGAATGGCTCTGCAGCTCTTGCAGCACCTGCTTCATGCGCTCTTCAAACTGACCACGATAGGTCGTTCCGGCTACCATCGAAGCGATATCCAGCGTGATGATACGCTTTCCCTTCAGTGCGCCGTTCTCGCCCGCCTCGATACGCAGAGCCAAGCCTTCTACGATGGCTGACTTGCCTACACCGGGGTCGCCGATCAGTATGGGATTGTTCTTCTTCCTTCTACTCAGGATCTGCACCACGCGCTCGATTTCCACATCTCTGCCTACCACCGGATCCAGTTTGCCCTCGCGGGCCATCTTGCTGAGGTCGCGGCCGTACTTATCCAGGGCTTTGGTCTTGCTCTCTTTGCCGCCCTGCTTCGGACCGCCTACGTACGACGCCTCTCGGCCTCGTCCGCCTTCCTCCTGCTGTTTCTGCTCCGGCTGGATGCGCGGCTGCTTATATAGGTCGCTGATGCGCTGGAAATCGATCTGCCAGATCTGCTCCAGATAGCCGGCACAGCGGTTGATCTGTTCGCGCAGGATAGCCAGCAGCAGGTGAACGGAACCTACAGCTTCGGCCCGGTATTCACGTGCCAGGCCTTCGCTCAGTCGCAGGATACGTTCGGTCTGGTTGCTACGCCGGATGGCCGTGACCATCGGCTGCGACTCGTTGCGCAGCGCTTGGTCCAGTTGTTCCTTGGCGCTCGTGGCGTCCAGCCCGGCCTGCATCAGCAGGTCGTAGGCCGTACCTTCTTTCAGCCGCAGGATAGCCAGCAACAGGTGTTCCGGCTCTATTGTCGCATTCTGAAGCCGCTCGGCTTCATCGCGAGCATATATCAAAATCTTATTTAATCGGGTTGTTAATGGCATATGCATTTCAACTTATCAACTAATTAACTAATCAACTAATAAACTAATCAACTAATAAACTAATCAACTAATAAACTAATCAACTAATAAACTTCTCAACTATTTATAGAACTGCCAAACCAGTCCGGCGCGGAACACATCGGGGTTCATCGCGTAGCCCGGCATGGTCAGGCGGTCAGTATTATCTTTCATAAACAAGTGATTCAGGTGCTGGTATTGCGCAAAGAAGCGCAGACGCAGTCTCCTGACAAATAGTCCGGCATAGACGCTCATGACGGGGTAGTTGCCTACCATCACGCTAGTCTGTGCACAGAACTGCCCCGAGGCGGGGTCAAACACGGGGGCGTGGTAACGCGTGAAATAGCGCAGATCCACACCAAACTGGGTATCCAGCGCGCGCTTAAACCACGAACCGTGATAGTACAAATTATGGTATAGTACCAGGGCCGGTACACTTACCACCGCATCGTTCGTACTATGTTGATATACGATGCGATTTTCCAGGTTCACCCAGGGCGTGGTGATATCCACTTGCGCCTTGGCCGAGATGAGCTGCACGTGCCCATCATGTTGCATGGGTCGCCCATTCACATAGTAGATGGCGCGACTCAGGTTCTCAAAGTCAAAGTCCAAACGGGGCTTTACCCATTTGGTCGGGTAGCTTACCGACGCACCGGCATGTATCCGGTAGGTCTTCTTAAAGTCGTTATCCCACCTGAGGTGGTTGCTGTAGTAGTGCTGCTGATAGTATGTCGGTGTCTCGTTCTGCACACTTGCCTGCGCCGAGATATACATCGTATCTTTGCCTGCACGGAAATCGGTATTCAGGTGACCGCGCACCTTGAACTCGCCTATCTTGTAGCCTATCACGCACACGTCGCCGTCGAAGCCGTACTTCACCCATTTGCCCATGTTCTTATACAGCGCACCGCCTACAAAGGTGTTGTTGGTCCACTTGTAGCGGTAGATCGAGTCCTGCCATAGGCTGTCGGTATTCAGCAGCATGTGGCGCTGACACTCGTTGTACGCATACACCGTCGCACCGAACTTCAACTTGTGGTTAAAGGCCTCTTCAAACGTCACAGCTATCGTGTTTTTGATCGTCAGCACGTCCGATGAGTCACGCGTCGAGTTGGGGTTCACATAGCACGTATCGTAGAATCCCTGTTGGGCTGTCTTCTCAATATAGCGGCGGTTGCTGTTGTTGGTCTCAAAGGTGTAGTTGAACGTGATCATCGGGATATACTCTGTCTTCAGCGTGTCGCGCCGCTCTTTGTAGCCGTCCACCTCCACCTCTATCGTATCGTGGTATTGACGGTCGTGCGTGATGCTGTACGAGTGGTTCATATAGCCCGCCAGGTAACGATAGCCGGCCATGCCGTTCAGCCTTACCGGCATATCCTCCGGCTCCAGTTTACCGGCCAGTTCGCTCACGTCTTTCAGTCCTCCGTTGTCGAAACACGACAGCCTGTTCCATGTGAAGGCAGCGTGCAGCGAGTAGTGGTTGCCGTTGTAGCTACCGAACACCGATCCGTTGTACGTCTTGCCCGACTGATTCGCATAGTGGCCCACGTCCGTGAGGTAATTCATCTCAAAGCCCAGGTTCAGCCGCCGGTTTAGGTTGCCCGTGAAGAGTACACTCAGGTCGTTGTCCTCGTGGTAATTGGTAAATCCTTTCCGGTAGTGGAGCCGCGAGTAGGGCACAGTCGTGTTGTAGTACCTTACGGTTTGCGGGGTAATGGTGTACGGGTCGTAATGCATGCCGAAGATGTCGTCTACGCGTCGTGTCCGGTCGAAGTACAACCGGCTCATCACTGCCGACACCAGCTGTCCGTTGCTCACATTGCTCATCGAGTAGTCGGCCGGTGCCTCGCGCATCGCCATGTTCAGAAAAGCCGAATCCACCGTCGCCGAATCGGCTACAGCCATCGGGTTGTTCATCTCCCATGTCTTGATGCGTGAGACTACAGTCGGCCCTTTAGCAGCGGCCACGTGGACCGCTGCTATCAGACAGACTAATATCAACCAACTACGTCTCAAATCGGTTGCTTATTTCTTTTTTGCCAGTTTGGCTTTCAGTTCCTGAATCTCATCCTCCTGGTTGCGGATGGTCTTGAGAAGTTCGTTCAGTTCCTCGTTCTCGATCGTGGTCGGGTACTGCTCCTCTACCATCTGCAGGAAGTCGCTCAGGATATTCATGTAGTTGATGAACGCATCGTAGGCCGACTCATACTGGGTATGACCCTGGTCGATATGGTTCATGTAGTGCATGTAGTTGATATCCTGCAGGCGCAGCCATGCCATCTTCAGGTTCTTGTCTTGGCACAGGTGCACACGCTCGGCCACAGCATACAGTTTCTGCAGGGCCTCCTGTTGCAGGTCGTTGCCGTAGTAAACCGACAAGTCCTTGGCCTCGCCGGCCCAGGTCAGCGATGTGGGCGACGATACGACGTCGCTTGCGGGCAGTTTCTTGGCAGCCTCCGACGGCGTCATGAAGCCCATCTCACGCTCCAGGGCGAAGTAGGGCAGCGCTTTCAGAAAGTCAAAGATACCCGTTCCGCCGTTCTGCAGGATACCAAAGGTCTCAGCACCTACCCAGATATTGATCAGTTCTTCGCCCTCCGGTAGCGCCTTCAGCTGGTCGGCATATTTCTCGGCATCCATCGGGAAGTTGCCCCAACCCGGATCCGAGAAGTGGAAACTGAGCTCGTCGCACAACGGCGTGTTGCGCAACAGCACTTTCACCTTGCTCGAACCGGCCGACTGATACACGTAGTTCGGCGATTTCCAACTCAAGATATGCTTGGCACCCTCCGTCAGAATGGTCTTCAGTCCCAACTTCGGCAGGTTGTAAGCCAACTCGTCGGTATAGAGCAACTCGGTGTTCCAGAGCGCGGTAGCCTTTACGCCAAACAGCTCCTTCAGCAGTGCGGTCTGCAGCTCCAACTGCATCTTAAACTCCTGCTCGTTATACTCCGAGGCGATCGAGTAGCTATAGGGCGAAGCCATGAACTCAACGCACTTGGTGTCGGCCAGTTCTTTGAGGATATCAATCATCTCCGGTGCAAACTGCTCAAACATCTCCAGGGTCGAACCCGAGATAGCCAAGGCGCAGTGGAATTTGCCCTTCGACAGTTTGATCATGTCGCGCAGCGTGCAGCAGAGCGGCATATACGAGGTGTTGACAAGCCACTGCAGATGGTCCTCCGTCTGCATGTCGTCATAGTAGTAATGATCCTGTCCGATGTCGAAGAAACGATATCGTTTCAGACGATACGGAGCGTGCATTTGAAAGCAAAAACAAATATTTTTCATAATACTAAGAATTTTCAATTTTCAATTTTCAATTTTCAATTATAGAGTGTGATTGATCACCCCGTCGTATATCCGGCGCACTTTCAGGCCGGCGTCATACCAGCGGATATTGTTCACCTCTTCGCGGCCCAGTTCATGCAGACTCTTGTACATAGCCGGGTACTTCACGATAGCGTATATCGCATCGGCCATCGCATCGATGTCCCAGTAGTCGGTCTTGATAGCGTGCTGCAGGATTTCTGCGCAACCCGACTGGCGACTGATGATTGACGGGCAGCCTACCTGCATAGCCTCCAGCGGACTGATACCAAACGGCTCACTCACACTCGGCATGATATAGACGTCGCTCATAGCCAGCATCTCCTGCACCTGTTTGCCGCGCATGAAGCCCGGGAAGTGGAACTTATCCGCAATGCCGCGCTTAGCTACCAGGTCGATCATCTCGGTCATCTTGTCGCCGCTTCCGGCCATGACAAAGCGTACGCCGTCGGTCTTCTCCAGCACGCGTGCTGCGGCCTCTACGAAGTACTCCGGTCCCTTCTGCATCGTGATACGACCCAGGAAGGTCACCAGTTTGTCCTTGCGCTTCGGCTTCTGGAACTCCTCGGGATGTGCCAGCGGCTCTACGGCGTTATGTACCGTCGAGACCTTACGCGGATCCTGACCGTATTTCTCAATCACGGTCTGACGCGTCAGGTTGCTCACGCACATGATATGATCGGCCTCGTCCATACCGCGTTTCTCGATAGCATATACCGTCGGGTTCACGTTGCCGCGGCTGCGGTCAAAGTCGGTCGCATGCACGTGGATCACCAGCGGCTTGCCCGAGATATGCTTTGCAAACACACCGGCCGGATAGGTCAACCAGTCGTGCGAGTGGATAATGTCGAAGTCCAGCGAGTGAGCCAGCACCGAAGCCACGGCCTCGTAGTTGCCGATCTCCTCGATCAGGTTGTCCGGGTAACGACCCGAGAAACTGATGCAACCCAGGTCATCCGTACCGATACGGCGATAGTCGTAGCGGATGCCGTCGCGGAAATGATAGTACTCCTCCGGCGACATCTTGCCCTCCATGCGCTTGCGCACGTAGTCGTAGTCGTTGTCTTTCCATACTACAGGAATGCTGTTTGCTCCGATGATGCGCAGAAACGACTGATCTTCGTCGCCCCACGGCTTCGGAATGACAAACGTGATATGCATGTCTTCCTGTTGTGCCATACCACGAGTCAGTCCGTAGCTGGCCGTACCGAGACCTCCTAAGATATGAGGAGGAAACTCCCATCCAAACATTAACGCTTTCATTGCTCGTCCTCCTTTCTTTCGACGTTCGACTTTTGACTTTCCTCTTCTTCACGTTGATACTTCTTCATCGTGTCCATCAGGCTGATCACAGCCGCTACACTAGCCGCAAAACTCATGCCGCCGTGTCCTTTATATGGTGGATTTCCGTCATATAACTCGTTCAATGTACCGATACACAGTTCGCTCATCTCCTGCTCAAAGCCGATCAGCGTACGGTCCATGAAGCTCAGACCGCTGTGCTTATATACATCCATATACGCACGCGAGTAGGCCGTGATTGTCGAGGGCCATACCGGTCCGTTATGCAGGTTGCGGTCGCGCTCTTGCTGACCACCACGATACATCGGACGATAGCTGCCACTCTTGGGTGATAGCGAACGCAGACCACGCGGCGTCAGCAACTCCTTGGTGCAGATATCCACCACGGCTTTCTTCTGCTTCTTATCCAGCGGACTGTAGGGTAGACCTACGGCCCAGATCTGATTCGGACGTACCTCGCGGTTCTGGTACTGATCCACTACGTAGTCGTTCAGATAGACGCCGTTCCAGAAGGTCTGTACAAAAGCGTCACGCGTGATCTCGGCCTGGTATTCCATCAGGTCAGCCACGGTGTCTTTGCCGATGGCATGCTCCATTTCAGCTACGAAGCGAAGGGCGTTATACCACAGCGCGTTCACCTCTACCACATAGCCCGTACGCGGTGTGCAGGGGAAGCCGTTCTCCGTGGCATTCATCCACGTAGCCGGACGTGTCGTGCCATCTACCCACAGCAGACCGTTCTGGTGCAACCAGCAACGCGGGTGCTGTTGCTTGCGGTAGAATTTTACGATATCTTGGCAGAGTTCCGCATATTTCTCGGCAGCCTCTTTTACGGTATATTTATGGGCATATTTCTGTATCGCACGGATAAACCATAGCAATGCATCCGGCTCATCCATACCCGTCAACTTGCAGCGCTCCGGATGACCGTTCAGGAACTGACGCACCTCATCTACGGCCGTCTCGTCCATGATGGCTTTCCAGTACTCAGGACGGTCGATGTCCAGCGTACAGCTGGCTACAGCGAAGAACTCGCTGCGGGCATCGGCGCCGTACCATGGATAACCGGCCAACAGGTAGCACTTGTCGCCCTCGCGTTTGTAGAACTGCGCAGCCGAGTTCTTCAGCGTCGTGAACATATCCTCGCGGGCATTGCGACGCTCTAGTTCTTTCTTCCAGGTAGCCTTCAGCGTAGCCGTCTTGCACTCCGTCACACCGGCCGCAAAGATCACGCTCTCGCCTTTCTTCATCGGCAGCTCAAAATAGCCGGGCACCAGCAGGTCCTCCTTGTACGCATAGCCGCGCTCTTTCTCCTTGCGGTACTCAATGCCCTTGTACCAGTTGGGGTCGTGATGATACTCCACCGCCTTCGAGAACTGCATGTACAGCGTCGGGAAGTGCGGATACATACGATTCATACGTCCGTTCTCGCAGTCGTCCATGTTGGCGTTAGCCAACGGATTCTCGTGTGTCAACTCGTTCACCGAACGGAAGGCCAGGAACGGACGGAAACGCAGTAATGTTGGGCTACCGCTCTCCAGCAGCGTGTAGCGAATCAGCACACGCGGCTCAAAGCTGACCAACATTCTCTCTTTCTGCAGCACCATCGCGCCGACACGGTAGGTCGTGCGCGAGATGACCTCGCAGTCGAACTCTCGGATGTACTTGTGCCCGTTCGGGGCAAAAGTGCTCTCTCCGTACTGGTGTAAACCCAGGTTGAACTCCGCACCGTGTTGAATCACCGTCTCATCCAGCGACGAGAGCAACACATAGTTGTCCGGACCCAATTCCGGCAGGGGCATTACCAACTGACCGTGGTACTTGCGTGTGTTGCAATCCACCAGCGTCGTCGAGTTGTACACACCCGCCCGATTGGTACGAATCATCTCTTTTGTCAGAGATCGTTCCAGGTTAACCAGCACTTTCTTGTCAAAATTCAGATAACCCATGATGTAAGATTTATTATTAAGTATATTAGTTAAATTTTCCTTCGAATTTTGTTTGTGCATCAGCCACAAACTGTTTGATACGTTGCTCCTCCTGCTTCTTGCAGATCAGTAGCACACCTTTCTGCTCAGCGATGATCAGGTCGTCCACGCCCTGCACCACGGCCAGCTTGCCTTTCTCCAGGGTCACGACGTTATTCCGTGCCTCGTAAAACAGTGCGTCCGAATGCAGGCTCACATTGCCCTGCTCGTCCTTCTCGCTCAGTTCGTATAGGCTGCCCCATGTGCCCAGGTCGCTCCAGCCGAAACTGGACGGCAATACATACACGTTCTTCGCTTTCTCCATTACGCCGTAGTCGATTGAGATGTTCGGGCACTTCGGGAAAATCTGCTCGATAAAGTCCTCCTCCTTTTCCGTGCCCATCAGCAGCTCGCCCTCGCGGAAGCGGTCGGCCACCTCCGGCAAGTACCAGCGGAAAGCCTCACTGATCGTCTTCAGGCTCCATATGAATATACCGCTGTTCCATAGGAAATCACCGCTCTCCAGGAACACCTTTGCCATCTCCAGATTCGGCTTCTCCGTAAAGGTCTTCACCGGATAGATACTATCATTCAGTGAGCTCTGCTCACGGCTCATTCCATCATTGAGCTCGCTATGCGAGCGATCATTAACAAATTGGATGTATCCATACCCCGTCTCCGGACGCGTTGGCGTCATGCCCAGCGTACAGATGGCATCGTTCTTACCTACGAAATCAAAGGCCCGCTGTATCGTCTGACGGAATTTCTCCTCCTCCAGTATCAGGTGATCACTCGCCGCCACTACGATATTGGCCTTCATTTCATCGCGCTCCCAGTCCTGGTTGTACGCATTCAGTCCGGCACGTTTCAGGCATATCGCACGGATATGTGCCGTCGCATAGGCGATACAAGGCGCCGTGTTGCGTCGTGCCGGCTCGCATAGGATTTGTTGCTCCTTCATGTCCGGTATCTGCTCCAGGATGATCTGCTTGTAGGCTATGTTCGTCACGATGAACATGTTCTCTATCGGCACCAGCGGACGAAACCTATCTACTGTCATCTGCAGCAGACTGCGACCCGTACCAAAGAAGTCCAAAAACTGCTTCGGCTTGTCCTGGCGACTGTATGGCCAGAAACGGCTGCCGATGCCGCCTGCCATGATCACGCAATAGTTGTTTTGTTGCTTGTTATCCATAGGTATATAGTTATTCGGGTGCAAAGATACAACTTTTTTTCCATATACGCAAGCGGGCGCGTAAAATAATTTGGAAAAAACAGTTTTTCGCCCGCTAAAAGCAAAAAAATCAACTTTCAACTTTCAACTTTCAACTTTTTTTTGTACCTTTGTACCGTATTTTGGATAAATAGGCGATGAAACGATTTTTTTACATACAGGTCGGCGTGCTTTTGATCCTGGGGATGAGTTCGTGTGGACGCGTGGCAACGCCCAAGCCTTTCGGCTACTTCTATATCGCTGTACCCGATACGGCATATCTTTCGCTGTCTGAATATCAGGCACCGGATGGCTCGCGACCCTGTGCCAACTTTCCATACGACTTCCAGCTCTCGCGCAATGCCCGGGTCGTGCTACGCACCGGCGAGGACGAAGACTACTGGATCAATGTCCACTATCCGACGCTCAATGCGGATATCCATTGCTCCTACAAGCCTGTTCACGGCAACTTGCGATCGCTCACCGACGATGCGATGGGTTTTGTCTATAAGCATGTGTCCCAGGCCTCGGCTATCCCGGAACGTGTCTATTCCAATCCCGATGCACGGGTCTATGGCGTACTCTTTAACCTCCAAGGCAACACCGCTTCGCCCTCCCAGTTCTTTGTCACCGACTCCACGCGCCATTTCTTCCGCGCCTCGATCTACTGTAACTGCCGCCCCAACGCCGATTCGTTGGCACCTATATACGACTATATACAACAGGATGTCCTCCGTATGGTGGAAACAATGCAATGGAGATAACCGCAGGAAAACATAAGGCTTTAGCGCTTCTTCTCGACCCCGAGAAGGCCGACCTCTCGCGCCTGCCCATCACCGCCGATGCCCGACCCGACTATATCTTCGTCGGCGGCTCCACCGGTGGCGATACTACTGCATTTGTGAAAACATTGAAAGAAAAACTTTCAATTTTCAATTTTCAATTTTCAATTCCCATTATCCTCTTTCCGGGAAACGCCGAGCAGTTTAGCGCCGAGGCGGATGCTGTGCTCTTCCTCTCGCTCCTGTCCGGAAACAACCCGGAGTATATTGTTGGTCAGCAAATCCGGTCGGCGCGTCGCATCCGCGACTCCCGCGTGGATTGTATTCCGACGGCCTACATCCTCATCGACGGAGGCGTTGAGACGTCCACGATGCGAGTAACGGGTACCCAACCCCTCCCGCCTTCCGACCTTCAAACGATAGTCGATACCTCTATCGCAGCCCAACTGATGGGAAAGCAACTCATCTATCTCGAGGCCGGTAGCGGTGCCCTGCATCCTGTGCCGGAAGAGGTCATACGTGCCGTACGTGCTGCGGTCAGCCTGCCCCTCATCGTGGGTGGCGGTATCCGTACACCCGAGCAGATGAACCGGGCCTACCAGGCCGGCGCCGACATCGTCGTCATCGGCAACCACTTCGAATCCCATCCCGAGCAGTTGGAAGAATTTCTTACAGCGAAGCGATCCTACAGCGAAGCGATCCTACAGCGAAGCGGTCTTACAGCAGAGCGGTCTTACAGCGTGAGCGGTCCTACAGCAGAGCGGTCTGACGACGAGCGCTTCATGCGCCTCGCCCTCCACGAGGCCGAGCGAGCCTACCATGCCGGCGAAGTACCTGTAGGCTGCGTCATCGTATCCGGCGGCCAGATCATCGGACGCGGCCACAACCTCACCGAGACGCTCCACGACGTCACGGCCCATGCCGAGATACAGGCTGTCACGGCGGCTGCCCAGACACTCGGTGCTAAGTACATGCCCGATGCCACGCTCTATGTCACCGTCGAACCCTGCGTCATGTGCGCCGGTGCTATCGGTTGGTCCCAAATCCGCCGCGTAGTGTATGGCTGCCCCGACGAGAAGCGCGGCTTTAGCCGTTTTGCCCCGCGTGCCCTCCATGCCAAGTGCAGCGTCACCTCCGGCGTCCTCGAGCAGGAATGCCGAGCCCTCATGCAGCAGTTTTTTAAACAACATAGATAAACTAATCAACTAATCAACTAAT
>DFGU01000114.1:0-2061 GCA_002371785.1 Bacteroidales bacterium UBA3742 | reverse complement strand
AATCAACTAATCAACTAATCAACCATAAACAAACACCACCCCATATGGCTAAGCTCTCCAATCTGACAAGACATGCGATTCAAGTGCTCGCTTTCGTGGCCCTGGTAGCGGTCACGGTGCTGTCGTTCCCGCGTTATAATTCCTCGTTTCGCTACCATGTAGAACAGGGGAAACCCTGGGGCTATGAGAAGGTGACGGCCGAGTTCGACTTCCCGATCTATAAGACGCCGGCCCAACTGGAGATGGATCGTCGCACCCTGCTCGCTGATTTTGCACCCTGCTTTGTGTGCGATACGGCTGTTCGGGATACGCTCCTCGTAGCTTCGATCGAAGATTTGAACTATCTGGAGAAGGGTGGCTATCAGCGTATTGCGCTGCTCAGTGGACATACCTCTACCTACTATCCTGTCCACCAGGTACTCTCGCCCAAACAGGCCTACCAGGTTCGTGGCGCCGAAGTGTCCCCTACTATCCTGCTCGATACCGCTAATACCAATCGTCTGCTCTCCCAACTGGAGGCTTCTATATCGCCTACGCAGGGGGTCGTGCTGGAGGGACAGAAAATCATCGATCGCGGCGAACTGGTCACCGATGAGAAATACCAGATCTTGACCTCTTTGGAGCGGGCGTGTGCCGAGAACGATGCCGTTACAGCGCATCAGCGAACGCTCTCTACGACGGGTCGTGTCATCATGGTGTGCCTCTACCTCGGACTCTTTGTGCTCTACCTGCTCGTCTTCCGTCGCCGCTATCTGCAGTCGCTTTCCGCGGTGCTCTTTTTTGCCCTGCTCTCCGGCATCGTCATCGTCATGTCGTGCGCCATGCTTCAATATACGAGCCTATCCATCTATCTCATCCCCTTTGCTTGGGTGCCGGTCATCACGCGCGTCTTCTATGATGCCCGCACCGCCCTCTTCCTGCATATCGTGACGGTGCTCATCGTCTCGCTTATCGTACCCGCACCGGTCGAGTTCTTCTTCCTTCAGATAGCGGCCGGCATGGTGGCTGTTAGCAGTCTGAGCGACATGACGCGTCGTAGCCAGTTGGCCCAGACCGCCGGATGGGTCCTGCTCACCTACGCCTTGGCCTACACCGGTTATACCTTTGCCTCCACAGGTGACTACCTGACCATCAACCCCTATACCTACCTCTATTTTGCGCTCAATGCCGCCCTCATCATAATGGCCTACGGACTGATCTTCCTCTTTGAGAAGACCTTCCGTCTGCTCAGTTCCATCACCCTGGTCGAACTGACCGATATCAACTCCGACCTGCTGCATCGCCTGGCCGAGGAAGCCCCCGGTACGTTCCAGCACTCCATGCAGGTCAGCAACCTTGCCTCCGAGGCCGCCAAGGCCATCGGTGCCAACGCCCTGCTCGTGCGCACGGGCGCGCTATACCATGATATAGGTAAGCTCTCCAACCCCGGTTGCTTCATCGAGAACCAGCATGCCGGCCACAACCCCCTCCTGGAATGCAAACCCGAGGAGGCTGTGCGTATCATCATCTCCCACGTCACCGAGGGCGAGGCACTCGCACGCAAGCACCACCTGCCTGAGATGGTCATCCATTTCATCACCACCCACCACGGCACCTCGCTCGTGCGCTATTTCTACAATTCCTATGTCAATGCCCACCCGGGCGAAGAGGTGCGCCGACTCGACTTCCAGTACCCCGGTCCCAAGCCGACTACCCGCGAGGCTGCTATCCTCATGATGGCCGATGCCGTCGAGGCACGCAGCCGGAGCCTGAAAGAATATACCGAAGAAGAGATATACGAGATGGTCGATACCATGATCGATACCCAGATAGCCGACGGACAGTTCTCTGAGACGCCGCTCAGCTTCAAGGACGTGGAGGACATCCGCGAGGTCTTCAAACTTCGCCTCATGGCCATCAACCATCAGCGTATCAGTTATCCTACATTAAATAAAGTCTAACAGTGAACGAAAGTGAACGGTCTAACAGTGCAACGGTCTAACAACAATAGTGGTCTAACAGCGAAGCGGTCTAACAGCACGCAGTGCGGTCTGTATCTGGCTCCGATGGAGGACGTCACCG
>DFGU01000043.1 GCA_002371785.1 Bacteroidales bacterium UBA3742 | reverse complement strand
GTAAACTGCTTCGGTACCAGCGCCAGCAGTTGCTCTATATCCCATTTCTCTGCCGTAGCCTTCATGTCCATCCGGATGTCGGGCTTCAGGGCGATCCAGCCGTCCAGACCAAGCTTGAGGTCGTTGACCGCCACGGATGCTTCGCGCAAGGCGAAATACATGCTATCCAGATGAACGGCGGCCGGTGCATCGATGCTGATTTGGGCATCGGTGGCGTAGGTGGTCTCTTTGACGCGAGCGTTTACGGCCAGGGTCTTCAGTTTCACCCGAACATCGTCCCATCCGTCGATGGCGGCATCAAAGGCAAAACCTTGAATAGAGGCTTCGATGCTATCTTTGCGGTCCACGAAACTCAGACGGTTGCTGGCCATCATGGCGTTGTCCACGCGTATCTCGTCGAAGGGTAACTCAAAGGCCGAGGTGTCTTCCGCTGCCGTGTCGGGCGGCAGTTTGAACACGTTCCAGTTGGCTTGTCCCAGCGAATCGATGTAAATGTTGGCCTGTACATCGCGAAGCGTCAGCGTACCGATATCCAGCTTCTTTTGGTTTAGGAAAGCCATGATGTCGATCGTGGCTACCACTTGCTTGGCCGCCAACAAGGTATCGTTCTGTGCGCCCTCTACGGGATTCACGATTTCCAGTCCCTCGACGCGCAAGCCGAAGTAGGGGAAGGTGGAGAAGAAGGTCAGATCCACCTCGCCCAACTGGTGCGGAGCCGTGACATACTCGTCCGCAAAGTTGCGGGCAATAGGCGTCACCTTGTCCGGTGTGAACACGATCCAGATCGCGATGCCGACAGCCAGCAACGTGATCACGATCAGGCTTGCCAACGTGATGCCGCAGATCTTAAGTATCTTCCAAAACAGTTTCATAGCCGTTTATTTTTCTACCATCTTCTGAAAACGGTACGTGATGGCCTTATGGTCCTTTTCGTAGTATTCCAGCGTGGTGCTATTCAGTTTGGTCACCACGTAAATCTTCGGTATCTCCGCACCGCCGTTGTCCATCAAGTGTATCTCCGTCAACTTCTGATTATCGGTTTCGAACAGGTACTTAAACCATCCGTTGCCGTGGGGCACCAGGTCTTCTTCGAAGATATCTTCGCCTTCGTCCCACTCGCGGCCGTAGAGGTAGCCCGCCTCGTCGCTCTGCTCGGTGGTAAAGCGTACGTAGTGCTGGGTGTTGTTCTCTTGCCAGAGTCCCTGCAGGTCGTGCAGGTAGAACGTGGGCTGCGTGGTGGGGATACAACCGGTCAGCGCCGCACCCGCCAGCGCAAAGAATAGGAGTCGGAGGGCCGACTTACGAAATGTGCATGCTCTCATGATGCTTTTTCTATTTTGATTTGTATGTTTTGTCCATCCATTTCGATGGTCGTTGGTAATTGATCGTTAGTCGTTAGATCTAATTTCGTGGCCAGTACCTGCGATGCGATGTAGTCATTGCAATGCAGCACGGCATTGTGGATCACCTCTACATCCTGAATTGTGACGCGGATGCGGTCCGTGATCTCCAGTCCACTCTGCTTGCGTAAGTTCTGAATACGGTTGATCAACTCACGTGCCAGACCCTCTTCTACCAACTCGTCGGTCAACTCAATGTCCAGCGCAATGGTCAGAATGCCGTTGTTGGCTACCAACCATCCGGGCATATCCTCCGTGATGATCTCCACATCTTCCGGCACGAGCGTATAGTCCAGCAGTGTGAACTGTCCGTCTGCTTCCATTTGGGCGATCTCGTCTTGCGTCATAGCGGCAATGGCTGCGGCGAGGGCCTTCATCTGACCACCCACTTTCTTGCCCAGCACCTTAAACTGCGGTTTGATCTTCTTGACCAGTCGTATCTCGCTCTGCTCGGCCGGTACAACGACCAGCTCCTTGACGTTCACCTCGCTCTTGATCAGTTCGGCTACATGCTGCAACGCGTCCGTCGTCTCCTGATCCGGCGTCGGGATGACCGCCTTCTGCAGCGGTTGACGTACGTTCTTCTCGGCACGTTTACGCAGACTGAGAATCATCGAGGTGGCTTGCTGTGCCAGGTACATCTGACGCTCCAGGTTGAGGTCAATAGCCTTGGCGTTGGCTGTTGGCCATTGACTCAGATGTACGGTCTCGCCGGTCAGATCGCGATAGAGACGATCGGCATAGAACGGCGCGTTCGGTGCCATCAGTTGTGCTACGGTCTTCAGACAGGTGTACAGCGTCTCGTATGCTGCCTGCTTGTCGGCATTCATCTCGCCGCCCCAGAAACGTTTGCGGTTCAGGCGCACGTACCAGTTGCTCAGGTCATCCTGTACGAAATCCGAGATAGCACGACCGGCTTTCGTCGGCTCGTAGCTCTCGTAGGCTTCGGTGACCTCTTTGACGAGCGAATTGAGTTTGGAGAGAATCCAGCGGTCGATCTCGGTACGATCTTGGTCTGACGTTGGCTTTGACTGTCGGTTGACCGTCGGTTGACCGTCGGTGAGAGACGCAGGTTGCCAGCCGTCAACGTTGGCATACAGGGCGAAGAAGCCGTAGGTGTTATAGAGCGTGCCGAAGAACTTACGGCGCACCTCATCGACCCCTTCCGGATCGAACTTCAGGTTCTCCCATGGCGCGGAGTTGGTCAGCATATACCAGCGAACGGCGTCTGCACCGTATTTCTCCAGCGCGGTAAACGGATCTACGGCATTGCCCAGACGTTTCGACATCTTGTTGCCGTTCTTGTCCAGTACCAATCCGGTAGAGATGACGTTCTTATAGGCCACCTGACCCTCGATCATCGTGTGGATAGCATGCAGCGTGAAGAACCAGCCGCGGGTCTGATCCACACCCTCCGAGATGAAGTCGGCAGTACGCGGAGCGTCAGCGTTCTCAAACGGATAGTGGTTCTGTGCATACGGCATCGCGCCTGAGTCGAACCATACGTCAATCAGGTCCAGTTCACGCTTCATCGGTTTTCCGCTTGGCGAAACGAGAATGATATTATCCACATACGGACGATGCAGATCAATCACGCTCGGGTCGTAGTTCTGCTTGCTATAGTCGCCTACCACGTGTTTCGGCCACGGGTTCGCGGTCATGAAGCCGGCCTTGACCGACTTGTCGATCTCAGCAAAGAGTTCGGCGATCGAACCGATACAGATCTCTTCCTTGCCATCCTCGGTGCGCCAGATAGGTAGCGGCGTACCCCAGTAACGGCTGCGGCTTAAGTTCCAGTCGTTGAGGTTGTTGAGCCACTGACCGAAACGACCCGTACCTGTGCTTTCAGGTTGCCAGTTGATGGTCTTGTTGAGCGCGATCATCTCGTCGCGTGCCATCGTCGACTTGATAAACCACGAGTCGAGCGGGTAGTAGATGACGGGTTTGTCGGTACGCCAGCAATGCGGGTAGGAGTGTACGTGCTTCTCGGTCTTGAGCAGACGGCCGTCGGCTTTCATCTCCAGGCAGAGATGCAGGTCCAGACTCTCGTCCTTCTCCGTCAGCGTCGGGTCGTACGCGTTCTTCACAAAGCGTCCGGCATACTTGCCGTACAGTTCGGTATTGACGTTAGCGGCTACCCATGCCTCGTCCAGATCCTCAATCTTCCAGTACTTACCCGTGAAATCCACCATCGGACGCGGACCGAAGTCCTTGGTCTGCATATACAGTCCCGGCACACCGGCAGCGTCACCCACTTTCTTATCGTCCGCACCAAAGGTCGGCGCGATATGTACAATACCCGTACCGTCTTCCGTGGTCACATAGTCACCCGGAATAACGCGATATGCACCCGGTCCCGGATTCACCCACGGGAAGAGGGGTTCGTACTCCAGGCCAACGAGGTCAGTACCCTTGTAACGGGCCACGATCTCGGCGTTCTCGAAATACGCACTCAGTCGTGCCTCCGCCAGGATGATATGCTCGCCGCTCTCCAGCGCAATCTCCACATAGTCTATCTTCGGACCCACGCAGAGGGCGGTATTCGAAGGCAAGGTCCACGGCGTGGTCGTCCAAGCGATGATATAACGGTCGTTGGTCGTTAGTCGTTGGTCGTTGGCTTTTAGTTTGAATTTGGCGGTACAAGTCAGATCCTTGACGTCACGGTAGCAACCAGGTTGGTTGAGCTCGTGCGAACTCAGTCCCGTTCCGGCAGCCGGCGAATACGGCTGGATGGTATAGCCCTTGTAGAGATAGCCCTTCTTATACAGTTCCTTGAGCAGGTACCAAAGGGTCTCGATATACTTGTTGTCGTACGTGATATACGGATTGTTCAAGTCCACCCAGTAGCCCATCTGTTTGGTCAGTTTGGTCCACTCGGCGGTGTATTTCATCACCTCTTTGCGGCAGGCTGCGTTGTACTCGTCCACCGATATTTTCTTGCCGATATCTTCCTTGGTGATACCCAGCATCTTCTCCACGCCCAGCTCCACGGGCAGACCGTGCGTATCCCATCCGGCTTTACGACGTACCTGGTAGCCCTGCATCGTCTTGAAGCGGCAGAACGTGTCCTTGATCGTACGTGCCATCACGTGGTGGATACCCGGCATACCGTTCGCCGAGGGAGGACCCTCGAAGAATAAAAACGCAGGATGACCTTCGCGTGTCTCTACGCTCTTCTCAAACAAATGTTCCTTTTCCCACTCTGCCAGCACTTCTTCGCTCAGTGCGGCCAGATTCAACTGTTTGTATTCCTTAAAATGTTTCATTTATTGTGTGTATATATGTGTGTACGCATAAAATAGCGTGCAAAATTACGAAATTTTTTGCATATATCAAAATTATTTTGTACTTTTGCAGCCGCTTTTGAAAAAAATGTATCACTTTTTACCTCAATCGAACTGCTAGTAACGCGATAGTTCGATTGAAGAGGAGCAACCGCGGCGACCTTTTTGTCTTTGACAAAACCTCGTTGCAAGCGAGTTGCGACGAAGGGGGCTATTTGGTTTTGACAGCAGGTAGATCGCCTGTGTAAGCACGCCGAGCAATGAGGCAATGCTCGTTAATATCGTCTCAAAACTATAACTGGCAACAATGCTTATGCTCTCGCTGCCTAATCGAAGTATAGTAGATTAGCTTATTTCGGGCACCAGGTGCCTGAACGAGACGTCGCTCCAAGCCGAGTCTGTGGGCTGAATGGACTGAGCGGCGCAGAAATTCACAGAATAGGTGTCGCAGGCTGCGATACGATGCCGAAACTTTAGCAGATAAGCCGGCGGTTGGTGGCTCGGGTCTTGCCGACGGACGAAAATCAAAGCCGAGATAAGCGTGTAGAAAGCACATACGGTCCTTGTTTGGACGCGGGTTCGAATCCCGCTAGCTCCACTAGGCGGGATTCTCCCCGCGGGTTCTTAGCCCGGAGGGCACGATTATTGCTATAGCAATTTTCGAATCCCGCTAGCTCCACTAAGCGGGACTCTCCCCGCGGGTTCTTAGCCCGGAGGGCACGATTATTGCTAAAGTAATTTTCGAATCCCGCTAGCTCCACTAAGCGGGACTCTCCCCGCGGGTTCCGTTACTCTTCCGAGAAGTGAACCAGTACGTGACGGTACGAATTAAAGATCTTGGATTTGGAGACGAAGCCCAGATAGCGGCGATCCTGATCCACTACGGGTAAGTTCCAGGCGCCCGTGTCTTCAAAGGTCTCCATCACCTTATCCATCGGCATGTCAAACTGCAAGATCGCGGCGGGAGACGTCATCAGTTGCCCTACCGTAAACCGCTTATATAGACGCGGTTGGAACATAATATTTCGTACCTCATCCAGCAGCAAAACACCCTTCAGATGCCCCTCATGATCAATCACGGGGAAGATATTTCTGCGGCTCTCCGAGATCACTTTCACCAGTTCGCCGAGTGTCATCTCGGGGAAGATGGTAATCAGGTCGGTCTCCAGCACATTATCCATCTTGAGCAGGGTCAGCACATTGCGATCCTTGTTGTGGGTCAGCAGTTCGCCCTTCTGCGCCAGACGCATCGCATACAGCGAGTGAGGCTCAAAGATCATGATGGTCAGATACGAGATGACGCTCAC
>DFGU01000022.1 GCA_002371785.1 Bacteroidales bacterium UBA3742 | reverse complement strand
CCGGCATCGATGATCAGCAGGTTCTCGTTCGGACACAGCGCTTTCGCTCCTACGGCAGCGGCCAGTCGGTCCTGACCCAGCGTCTCGGGTGTGTCGTACAGATTGGTGATCGGTACGGGCGTCTGATGGTCGAAGAGCACAAACCGGCGCGAGAGGCGATGCAGCGTATTGACCACGGCGGGCTCTATGTTCACCACCGAAGAGATGATGGAGTCGGAGACGGGATAGAGCGAGCAGAGGCGCTCCACATCAGCGGACGAGAAGGATCGGTAGATGAAGTGGTGGGTGATCCTCCCCTCCTCTACCAGCGCCACCTTGGTGCGACTATTTCCCTGATCAATACATAGGTTCATATCTGAATGCTAACTTATACCGGAGTGCCCGGAGGCACCTAACGACTAACGACCAACGACTAATCAATCATCGAATTATACAGGAATCGCTTGATCGACTTCTTCGGCGTCTTCTCAAACTCATGCGGGAAGAGCTTGATGCTGTTGATCTGCTCATAGGCAGCCAGTTGGGCATTCACCTGACGGCGATTCTCCTCCATAGCTTCGTCCAGTTGCTCACGGCTCAGTTGGGCTTTGTCCACCTCCTGATAGTCGGGGCAGATGAGGGCCACGAGTCGGTTGTCCTTATGTTGCAGCACGAGCGACTCCATGACGTACGGCATGTTGTTCAGTTTGGCCTCGATCTCCTCGGGGTATATATTCTGGCCGCTCGGTCCGAGCAGCATGGTCTTGGAGCGTCCCTTGATAAAGAGGAAGCCGTCCTCGTCCAGCATACCAAGGTCGCCGGTCTTGAGCCAACCGTCCTTGGTCATCACCTCGCGCGTAGCCTTGGTGTTGCGGTAGTAGCCCAGCATGGTGTTCTCGCCGCGTACCATGATCTCGCCAATACCCTCTTCGTCGGGCTTGTTGATCTTGATCTCCATGATGCCTTCCAGGGGGCGACCGCAGGAGAACAGCTTGCCTCCACCCTCTTTCCAGGGCGTGAAGGCGATCAGCGGCGCGCACTCCGTCATACCGTAACCTACGGTCATCGGGAAGTTGATCTGGCGCAAGAAGCTCTCCACCTCGGGGTTGAGCGGTGCTCCACCGATGATCATCTGCTCAAACTCGCCACCAAAGGCCGCTATCAGTTCTTCGCGAATCTTGGCGCATGCCAGTTCGTTCAGCAGCGGGATACGCAGCACCCAACTAACGGGCGGCGTCGAGATCTGGGGCACGATCATCTTCTTGTATATCTTCTCCAGGATCAGCGGCACGGAGAGTATCAGCGTCGGCTTGACTTCTGCAAAGGCCTTAAGCAGGATCTTCGGCGAAGGCGTACGACCGATCAAATACACATGTCCGCCGGCCGAGAGGCATGCCAGGAAGTCGAAGGCGCAACCGTAGGCATGTGCCAGCGGCAGGAAGGCCACGTGGCGGCTGTTCGGTCCTACCAGGTCGTGGTCGTGTGCATACTTCATGTTGCCGGCCAGGGCATTCAGCGGCGTGATGACGCCCTTGGAGAAGCCCGTGGTACCAGAGGTATAGTTGATCGAAGCGATCTCTTCGTTCGAGCGGTTCACGTACTTCACGTGCTCGGGCTTGATGCCGCCGTTGGGGTAACGCTTCTCGTAGAGACTAACGATCTCCTCGTGGCACACTTTCTCCACCGACACTTGGCGCGTGATGGGATGCCAGTCGTTGAGCGAGAACACAGCCCGTACGCCGGGTATCTGGTCCAGGTCGATACCTTCCCAGTTGGCGTCGGAGATGAAGAGGAGCTTCGACTCCGAGTGGTTGATGATATGTATCGCGTCGTTGGCGTGGAAGTCCTGCAGGATGGGCACGATGATGGCGCCGTAGGTGATAGCGGCCATATAGACCGATACCCAGTTGGAGTTGTTGCGTCCCATGAGCGCGATCTTGTCGCCGCGTACGATGCCGCACTCCTCAAAGGTGATGTGCAGTCCGGCTATGTTGGCAGCCAGGTAACGATAGGTCAATGTCTTGCCCGTATCGTAGTCGGTCACTGCCGGGCGCTCCCAGTTAGCCACAAACGAACGCTCGAAATACTTTACAAAATTGTTTTCCTCAGCTGTAAGCATATTTCCTATAATTCTTAGTTTTATATCGGAGTGCCCGGAGGCACTTTTTAATTTCTATATCGAAGTGCCCTGAGGCACCTTTTGACATTTTACCGGAGTGCCCGGAGGCACCTTTCGACTTTTTTCTTTCGACTATTTGTGAGAGACAACCGAGTCCACCACAAACGGGCTATTGCCGCGCCAGGGCAGTGTACCCAGGTAGCGGTGCCAATGCAGCTTCACGCCGGCATTGGGTATCGTCATCAGTTGCTCGGCCACCTTCTCATCGGCCACCGAGAACTTAAACTCGTTCGACTGTATAGCACCTCCGTCAGCGGGTTTGGACTTCAGTCCCGTCTGGATCATCTTGCCCTCGTAGGTCTTAAAGATGAAGCCCTCCTTCTGGAAGTAGTTGATATCGCCCTCGTTCACGCCTTCGCTATATACGAAGCCGAACTTAAAGAAGCAGAATAGGCAGGCCGCCACTACCAGCACGCCGCTCACCCATAAAATCACTTTCGTTTTCGTTTCCATATTAACCTATCAACTAATAAACCAATCAACTAATAAACTTATAAACTCCTAAACCAATGCCCGAATCAGCTCCTCCGCTTTTCCCGGCAACATATCTATCGGACGCAACTCGATCATCGTGCGGCATCCGTACTCGCCGTGCTCCTTCATGCGGTAGGCAGCACGCGCGCAACTGACCATCACCTGTCCGGTCAGGGCCGGATTGTTGATCTCCATATTGAATTCAAAGCGCTGGTTGTGCGTCACACCCGATACGCCCGAGCGGGTCAGGTGTACGCCATGCGCTACGTTGTTCAGTTCATCTACCGACTCCACCTGGATGACGTGGGTCTCATCGTGTGCGAAGTAGTCGTCACGCAGCAGAGCTGCCTCTACGGTCTTGAAGTCCGCGCCGTCCTCCAGCTCGATATATACCATGCGGCGATGTACACCCGTGCCGAGCGGAATGGTCATCGAGAGGGCATTCTTCACGCCCTTAATCGCCTTGGCGGCTACCGAGTGACCCATCGAACGTCCGGGACCAAAATTGGTATAGGTCAGTCCCTTGGGCGCCATGGCCAGCAGCAGGGCGCGTACCATTGAGTCGGTACCCGGGTCCCAACCGGCGGAGATGATGCTCACGGTCTTATGCTCCAGGCAGAGCGGCATCAGTTGCTCACGCAGGCTGCTTATCTGGCCGTGAATATCAAAACTATCGACGGTGCAGATACCCTTGCGTGCCATGATGGTGGCAAAGGCAGGTACTTCACGCGTGGGAGTACACAGCAGTACCACGTCAGCCTGCAGATCGTCCAGGTTGTCGTCGTGGTGATAAATACCGGCCAACTCCAGATCCGGAGCGGCTACAATGGCCTGCTCAGCAGCGCGACCTATATTGCCATAACCTAAAACAGCTACACGTATCATATCTTTTTTCAGTTTAGTTTTTCAAAATTTGGCGCAAAGGTACAAAAAAAATCTCACATACGCAAGCGTACGCGAGATTTTTTTTATCAAAAGTCAAAGCCTAATGTCGCTGTGTCGCAGTTTTAGCGGTGGAACTTTGAGACTTTGAGACTTTTGTGAGACTTTGTAAATAAATGGTATTCAGAAAGTTATAGTCAATAGTCTCAATAGTCTCAATAATCTCATGCAAAAAGCAAGAGCGACATAGCGACAAAGCGACACGGTAAAAAAAATGAAAACCGTCAAACCGTCACGAAAAAAAATCGATTAGGGATTATAGATGTTCGATTGTCGTTTATCGAGGGGGCTATGGTGAGCCTGTGGTGAGGCTAATTACCAACGAATAACCAACGAATAACTAACGTTAGACCGGACGCAGGTATGACACTCTGGCACTCTTGGCACACTGCAAGAGGTACAGATCTGCTAATACACAGCAACTTATACGAAGAGTGTCAGAGTGTCAGAGTGCCAACTGCGCCACGACAAAAAAAACGACGCTTACTCGTCGTCAAGGGGACGTACTTAATTGCGATGCCTTTGGTTAGCCTTTCCTTAGGGTGACGTTAGGGGAAAAGTCTAGGATTAACAGGACTTAACCCTAAGAAAACCCTTACTTAACCCAATATCGTCAATATCGCCATGCATAATTTTGGTAACTGGTCTACTTGTCTACTGGATTTCCAAGAAAAGTTTGAATTAAAAAGACAATGGCAAAGTGGCAAAGTTGACAAAACGTCTGTATATGTGCAAATTACGACCGAACAAACTTTGCCACTTTGTCACTTTGTCATCCAATTTTTGGTAATGGTGTGGTAATGGTGACGTTAGGGGGAAAGTCGAGGATTAACAGGACTAAATCATGGGGAAACCATGACTCAACCCTTACTTGCCCACGACTTGCCCCGTAGTGAGCGAAATCTTAAGAATCGGATAGTTGCCATCTCGAAACAAAAAAAAGGGCGAGACTTTTTTTGCATAAATGTGGCTTTTTCATGAATAAACGTCGTTAGTTACCCCGAATGTCATTCGGGACAATAGACGATGTGGATATCTCTTCCGCCATCTTATTCATCGCGATGCATTCTGCGCGTGTCACATGCTTTTTCTTAGGATCATGTGACCATGGGCTCAGGATGAGCATGCGGCCATCTGCTACGGCATCAAAGAGAGCAGCGAAGGGCTTGTAGTACTTGCCAAAACCATTATCGGCGATGTAGATAATAGGATGCTTCTCTTTTAGAAGGACATCTAACACGGCACGTTCATGCTCGCTAATGAAGGGTGATACCATAATTGCCCCTTCTCGCGCAGCCAGCACACAGCCGTTCTTGTATTTTCGGAGAGCCTGGTCATCCCCATGTTCTTCCGCATCTCTTACCCACATACTCCGCACATGAACCGGATTTATTTTCGCAGCTTGCAGCAGTTTGATATTTCCTACAGCTTCATAGGTGCGTCCACCTATCTCCACGTCATGCTGCACATAGAAATAACTGGGTTTGAGGCGCTTGGTAGCGAGGCGTTGCGGGTTCATTAGCACATAGTGAATCATGGATTGCAACTGCCCCTTACGCGACATAGGACGTATGAAGGGTTTCTCTAAGAAGATAGGATCAACACGTCGTTGATTGTTCCGGATGCCATTCGGGTCAATGGACGATGTATATGCACGCCCGATAGCCTTGGCTGCTTGCCAAAATCCGCGCATAGCCGCTCGAATTCCGATATCCATTTTGCGGTGTACATGGAGGATGAAATGCACATGGTCGGGCATCATCCGCAATGCCAGGATCTGTATCTCTGGATGGAAATCGGGAATAGTCCTCACGCAATCCTTGATCTCCTCCCCAAAAGCGCTCAAAACGACATGCGCTTGTTCCGGATTATCATTGGGAATGACGAGCGTGCCCAATAAATCCTCCCTACTGGACACAACCATGGTGATGTGGTAGATTCCCACACCTTTCCACGCCGTTTCCGGCTCTTGCCATTTCCATGTGTCGTGATCCTGGGTCATACTAATTGGTTAGTTAGCCGTTTTTCAGATTGGCGCATCTCGGCCTGGAAGTCGTTCCATTTTGGAACTTGTTGGGGTATGGGAAGACCGTAGAGGGATATAGAACCGCCGTAACCATTGAGGGAAGCGGTTGGGATGATTGTATCCGTAGAGGTACAAGGATAGACGAGACCTCCACGAGACGCCTGCTGGATATACATGTAGGCGATGAGTTGATGGAGATCGTCGCGGTCCACTTCGGAGACACGTTTCTCGGTATAGCCTTTGTACTTGGCATCGAGGATAAAGTCCGGTTTGTGAAAATCGGGGTAACGCGGTGCAGACATTGGGTGATGGAAGAGGTGAATAGCACCGACGTTGTCTTTATTGCGCGGGTGCAAGAAACCTGCAGGCGCAAGGAGCGTATTGAGGTACTCTTCCCAAAGCCAAGCACCATCGAAGAGGATGCCGTAAATCTCGTTGTCAGAGGTGCCGTATTTGAGTTCTTCGTGACGAAGAATCTGGAGGCAGAGCTGCTGGAGATAGCGGTATTCGGAATAATAAGGATGGTGCACAGGGCGCAGGTTGCGATTGATGATCTTGGCGCGCTCCTGACGATTATAGGTCGGCGTTGCTTGCTCAATCGCTTTGACCGCATCCTTGGTGTCGGCATCGTTTTGCAGAATTCCGCCTGCGTAGGGGTGTTGACGGATATACTCGATGGTATGGCGAATGAGTTGGGTGAGGTCATTGTTATAGGCGTATTCACGCGTTTGGTAAGCCACATTGCCGGTGAACGGCAGGTTGAGGCGGATATGCTGCGCGATGTCTATTCGACCGCGTATGTGGGTATCGTTGTAGCGGTGGGTTTGGTACTCTTTGTAGAGACCTTGCCGGTACGCACGTTTGAGATACGCGGGGAAGAGATAGATGAGGAAATCGAAGATATCCTCGTTGGTTGCACCATACTGGAGATCGAAGAGATTGATGGAGAACACACGCTGAAGCATGTAATGGAGGAAATAATCCTTTTCGTCGGGTTTGGTAAAACGCGAGTAGATGCGCAGACGTGTGTTCTTGTATCCCACAAAGCCCATGATGTTGCCGGTGACGAGGGTGTTGTCGCCTTCGATGGTGAAGATTGGCGTGTCTTGGATCTTGTCGGGGCAGTCGCTGAGGCTATGCGGGAAGACGAGCAAATGGGGATTGCCATCCAATTGTATATCTCGGATGGGCACTCCTGCAATCGCTCTGAGTTGTTCGAGTTGTTGGGGCTCGAACTTGGCTTTGCTGTTATCTGATATGTGAATCAGATTATCCATTGATGAAGATACCGTGCAGTTCTTCAACTTTCTGTTCTGCATCTCTTTCGCCACGGAAGTACTCGAACAATAGTCCTTCGAGATGGGTCTTCCAGAGGGCTTCGAAGTCATCGTTTTTGAGTTCGAGGAAGTAAGCGGCACCGATTTGGTAGGCTTGACCTAAACTTTCCTTGATCTTGGCATTGAGAGGAGCCATGCGTGCTTCTACTTCGGCTTTGTTGCCTTTGAAAGCGGCATTGTTAGCGATGATGGCATCGTAACTCTCAGCAGCCGTTACTTCTTTCCACGAGAAGCGGCGACGCATTGCGAAGTCCATGCTCTCGACGGAGCGGTCGATATCGTTCATCGTGCCGATGATATAGACGTTTTCGGGAACGAAGAAACCATCTTTGAACGGGTCGCCTTCCGCAATCATATTCTGGTACTGCGTACGGACACGACCTTTCTCGCCGCGATAGCCTTTCTCGATAGCACCGAATAGTTCGCCGAAGATCTTGCTGAGTTCACCACGGTTGATCTCATCGATGATGAAGACGAAAGGTTTGTTGGTCGGAGCGGTCGTCGGCATGCTATTTCTCTTGGCAAGTTCTAATGCATCAGCCGGTTTGATATTGGAGAGATATACCGTTGACAACGTAAACCGCTTACCTCCATTGATATCGATGATGTTCTCGCGGATATTCTTGGCGAGCCATTTGACCGTACGATAACGAGGATAGTCCCCACCTTCTTCGCGGTACTCATAATCGCCGGTGACGATACCGATTGCATCAGTCTCTTTCTCGGAATAGCAGGAAACGATGATATCGCCGACTTGCATGGTTGATTGGAAAGCGCGGAGGACATTCTTACCGCCATCGAAGAAATTATCATATTCGGAGAAATCGTCCGGATTGCCATAACGAGCCCAACCGATACGGATATAACCGTTCTCCAGACAGTCGCGACGTACCTCGTTGTCGCCAGTACTCATAAGCGATACTTTCCACACCTTGGGGTCGTTGTTCAGTTCAGCGAGCATGTTAGAGTCGGTAGATTGAGCGAGGAGTGCTCGTTTGCAGAACTCTTTGAACTCACCATCAACGCGCCGGAAGGTGCCATCAAGTTGCGGACGAATACCCTCAACAAAGTCGGTGTAGTCGTACAAGGGGTGGAATTGCACTTTGCGGATTGTGGACTCATCTGCACCGAGTGCGAGAGCGAGTTCTTTTGCCAAGTGTGTTTTACCTGTTCCGGGTGCACCTGTGAGCACGAGGTTCTTGTTGGATTTGAGCAACGCGACGATGTCGCTGTGATTTGTTGCCATAGTGGTATCGGAGATGTGTAAAAGTTTACGAATGTTATATGCTTCAAGGCCTTCCACTTTGTGGATGTAAAGGGCGTTTTGCGTTTTATATTCCGCAACGGGTGCGGTTAGGAACGGACGATGCCATTGCACTTCACGGTGCAGCGGGTTTTCGTTCTGAGGATTTACCGTGTAACCGCTGGAGATGGTTCCGTAGCCGTAGAGCAGATGGTATTGCTTTTTGTTTTCCTTCTTAGTATCGAAAACCACGATGGTGTCACCTTCTTTCATTTCGGAGATGAACTGCCAGTACATCGTGGGGATGCTATTGTCTTTGTTCTTAACAAAAGTCTGGTACGCCTGAATCATCTGCTCTTTGGATTTGATATCAGCGAACGGAATCATGGGAGCAGATGAACCGCACTCAATGAAAGCCTGTTGCAAGTCGTCGAAGTTGCCGTGCCACATCCACAATCCTTTATCAAACGATTTCTCGTAGGCATCGTGTGAGAGTTCAGAGAAGGAATTATATGGAAGGGTACCATCTTGCATAGCCTGCTTTACTTTATCAAGCAGTGCAATATAGTCATCGGCGGTCTTGACCTTTTCGATATTAAAACCAAAAGTATGCAAGAATGCGCGGTTTCTGCTGTCCAGCGCTAAGAAGGAATCAGCATCAATCCAGTAGAGAGCCATCGTTAGCATACCAGGATACCAACCCAGTTGAAGGATATTATCCAATTCCTTTTGGTAGGGCTGACCTGTTACAACTCGCTCAAACAAATCCCAAAGAAGATCCACAGTGGGCCAATCGTTCCAATCGAAGAAGAAAGAACGCATAGGATTGACCACAGGAATGCCATCGAAATCGGTCGGCACTTCGCTTTCTATAGAAAGGAATTGCTTAAATTCCTGACACATCTTGCTGCGATTCTCCCATCTGGAGTTACGATTGAAGATGGCAATGACCGAGAACGGGTCAATCGTCGGAACCCTATTCCCTTTACTATCGTGGATATACGAGGTCTGCGACTTCCCGTTTTTATCCTTGAGGGAATAAATAAAATCGAGCAAAGGTTGGATGTTATGCCGGTAGGGCAAAAGTTTCTGAGCCAACTCTTTGTAGAAAGCAATCCAAGTGAATTGTGTTTCCATTATTTACGGTTTTTAATTATTATCTGCTTCCAATACTCTTTGTGTTGCATACATTCATAGTATGTGATGCAATAAGTCTTTGCAATTTTGCGAATCTGCTCCTCGGTCAAAATAAAGTCGTCATTTTTGTAATCGAAGTATATCTCACTCCATACGCAACCGGCACGAAGTTTTACTTCTGTCTCTTTCGAAACGGAGAACTCTGAATGCATCTTGACTGTCAGTTCGTCCCGCTGAGGATTTAGATTCACTTCACATATATCAAGGTTTGCGCGCAAAACTGCCTGCAAAGGTACAACTTTTTTCTGACATACGCAAATTTTTGTAACATTATTACAAAAAAAAGCACAACCCCGGAGGATTGTGCTGAGGGTGATTTGAGAGACAAGTCACCGTGGTTGGATAGTAATAGGGATTGTATCACATGCTTACCTGCAGGCAGGTTTGACCAATTTGGTGAATTCCCCCGACAATGCGCTCACGTTGAGCAGGCTTGGGATGACGTGTGCCGCAAGCGTATTGCGAAAGCATCGCCTTGCTAATCCCGGTGAGTTGCGATAAATAGGCAAAGGAAATGTATTCTTTGCACTCCTGGAGAACAGCGGACATATCCTTGACAAACTTGAACGAGGCTTGTACATCCTCGCCCGTACGCTCCTTATGCTCTGCGCGAAAAGCATCAAACGTCGCTAAAAAGTCACGTTCTGCTTCTTCAACCGTTGCTCCCTCTCCAAAAAAACCAAACGGGAACTCTTCGTTGCAATATACGCTATACCAACCAGCGCCGTTGCTCTCTACATGTGCTTCGTACTCTTTCATGTTTAACTGATTTATGCGATACCTGCATCGCGGATAATATTCCTTAATGTTCCCGGATAATGCTTTTTTTTTGAATAGCAAAATATTTTCGCATAAAAATGCAATTTTTCTTAAAATTTTAACATTTTTTGTTGAAAAAAAGCATTTTTTCCTCTCCTTAGTCTCAATTTAGTTTACCCATTAATTCCAGATAATAACATAAGACCTGCTTTCTACATTATTACGTAATGTCATTTTTATTTCACGCTGCAAAGGTACTACTTTTTTTTGATATACACAAAAAAAATCCCTACTCTACGGTAACCGACTTGGCGAGGTTGCGGGGTTGGTCGACGTCGCAGCCCTTGACAACGGCAATATGGTAGGCCATGAGTTGCAGCGGGATGACCGTGAGAAGCGGCGTGAGGCACTCTTCGGTCTCGGGTACGGAGATGGTATAGTCGGCAATGCGGCTCACCAGTTCATCACCCTCGGTCACGACGGCTATCACGCGTCCCTTACGGGCCTTGATCTCCTGGATATTGCTGACCACTTTCTCGTACGTGCCGCAACGCGGAGCGACCACCACGACAGGCATCTCCTGGGAGATTAGTGCGATGGGGCCGTGCTTCATCTCGGCGGCGGGATAACCCTCGGCGTGGATATAAGAGATCTCCTTGAGTTTAAGCGCACCCTCCATGGCTACGGGGTAGTTGTAGCCGCGTCCCAGATAGATGAAATTCTGGGCATATGTAAAGGTCTTGGCAAAATCGGCAATACGCTCATTCTGCTTCAAGACGCACTCGATCTTATCGGGTATCTGACCCAGTTCGCGTACGATACGCAGGTACTGCTCCTCGGAGATGGTATTCTTCTCGCGACCGATACAAAGGGCAAGCATGGTAATGGCCGTCACCTGGGCGGTAAAGGCCTTGGTGCTGGCTACGCCTATCTCGGGTCCGACGTGGGTATAGCATCCGCTGTCGCTTACGCGCGGGATGGACGCACCTACCACGTTGCATATCGAGAAGATGAAGGCGCCATGCTGCTTAGCGAGCTGGATAGCGGCCAGCGTGTCGGCCGTCTCGCCGGACTGCGAGATAGCGATGACGACGTCATCGCGGTTGATGACCGGCTTGCGGTAGCGGAACTCGCTGGAGTACTCGACCTCCACGGGTATCTGGGCAAACTCCTCGATGGCGTACATAGCGATCAGTCCGGCATGCCACGAGGTGCCGCAAGCCGTGATGATGATACGCTTGGCATTGAGGAAGCGCTCCTTGTTGTCGATAAATCCGGACAGCGCGATATTGTCCTGGCGCACATTGACGCGGCCGCGCATGGAGTCACCCAGGGTGCGGGGCTGCTCGAAGATCTCCTTGAGCATAAAGTGGGGATACCCACCCTTCTCCAGTTGCGAGAGCGAAAGTTCCAGGCGCTTGATCTCGGGCGTTTTCTGCACGTTACCGATCGTGGTTATATCCACCTCTTCGCCTAAGCGCAGCGAGACCACTTCCTCGTCCTCGATATAGATCACCTTGTCCGTATATTCCACGATAGGCGTAGCGTCCGAAGCCAGGAAATACTCCTCGTCGCCGATACCGACTACCAGCGGCGAACCCTTACGGGCGGCGATGAGCGTATCGGGATGGTCCTTGTCGAGCACGGCGATAGCATAGGCGCCGATCACCTGCTGCAGCGCCAACTGGACGGCGGTCTTGAGGTCCACGTGGCGGTTGACCTGGGTATATTCGATAAGCTGGACCAGCACCTCGGTATCGGTATCTGACTTGAAGGTATAGCCCTCCTGCTGCAGACCGGCCTTGAGCACAGCGTAGTTCTCGATGATGCCGTTGTGGATGATGGCCAGACGCTCCGACTCCGAGTAATGGGGATGGGCGTTCTGGGTATTGGGTTCGCCGTGAGTAGCCCAGCGGGTATGGGCGATACCAATGGTACCCTCTGTATCTTTCTCGGCGCAGAATGTCTCCAGTTCAGCTACCTTGCCCTTGGCTTTATAGACATTCAGCTGTCCGGCGGTGTTGATGAGCGCCACGCCGGCACTGTCATAGCCGCGATACTCCAGACGATGAAGACCCTTGATCAAAATAGGATAAGCCTTACGCTTACCGATATATCCTACGATACCACACATATTATTTTCTCATTTATTTATTTTCGCATTTGGCATTTGGCTTGCAAAATTACGACTATTTTTTTAATTCTGCAAGATTTTTTAATCTTTTTAATGCTTTTTCGCAATTTTCGCGTGCTGAAAAAGCCGAAAAACGCACATAGCCCTCACCCGACTCACCAAAACCGGCACCGGGGGTGCAGACGACCTGCGCCTCATGGAGCAGGTAGTCGAAGTACGACCACGAAGTATAGCCATCCGGTACGCGGCACCATATATAGGGCGCATGTTCGCCGCCATAGACCTCGTAGCCGAGCGCTTGCAGTCCCTCGCGCAGCAGACGGGCCGTGGCCTTGTAGTGAGCGAGGTTGGCACGTATAGCGGCTTGTCCCTCAGTGGTATATACGGCTTCTGCGCCGCGCTGGGAGATATAGGAGGCGCCGTTGAACTTGGTGCATTGGCGTCGCTTCCACATCGCGTTGAGGCCCGTAGCCCGCGGTACAACGGTATAGCCGCACCGAACAGCCGTGAAGCCGGCTGTCTTGCTATAGCTGCGCACCTCGATAGCGCAGCGGTCGGCTCCCGGTATTTCATAAATAGAATGCGGCAACTCGGGGTCGTCGATAAATCCCTCGTAGGCGGCATCATAGATGATGATGGCCTTGTGGCGAAGCGCATAGTCCACCCACGGACGCAGTTGTTCGCGAGTAAGCATGGTGCCGGTGGGGTTGTTGGGGAAGCAGAGGTAGATGATATCCACGGGTTCATCGGGCACGGCGGGTACAAAGCCGTTCTCGCGCGTGCAGGGCAGATAGACGATCTCGCGTCCGGCCATGCGGCTGGTGTCGATATAGGCGGGGTACGAGGGATCGAGAATGGCTACGCGGCCACCCGGTGCGAACAGTTCGCTCAGGTTGCCCAGGTCGCTTCCGGCGCCATCGGAGATGAATACCTCGTCCAGGGAGAAGCGGATACCACGCGGGGCGTAGTCTTGGTCTATGATCTTGCGGCGCAGCCACTCGTAGCCCACTTCGGGTCCGTAGCCACGGAAGGTCTCGGCATTGGAGAGGTCGTCCACGGCGCGATGCATAGCATCGGTGATGACAGCGGGTAACGGCAGGGTGATATCCCCTACCCCAAGCCGAAGCACCTCGGCCTCGGGATGTGCAGCCTGGTAGGTCTGCGTACGGTTGACGATCTCGGTAAAGAGGTAATTCCCCTCCAAATTGGCTAAAAAACTATTTTCCATATTCCATTAACCATTAGCCATTAACCTTTAGCCATTCGCCATTCGCCATTAAATACTTCTTCCGCCGGTCCGATCAGGTAGAGTTTGCCGCTCTGCTCATCGCGCCGTACGCTAAGGTCGCCACCCGGCAGATGAACGGTCAGTTCGTTGGCGGCATGACGCGTAAGCATGGCGGCTACGGCGGCGGCACAAGCGCCGGTACCGCAGGCCTGGGTCTCACCCGTACCGCGTTCCCAGACGCGCATATAGAGTTCGCGGTGGTTGTAGAGTTGCACAAACTCGACGTTGGTGCCCTGCGGGAAGTCGGGATGGTGTTCCCATTGCGGCCCGAGGATATGCACGGGTACATCGTCCACGGGGGTACGCACGAAGATCACGGCATGGGGGTTGCCCATGTCAACGGCTACGTAGCTGCGATCGTTGCGCGGCCATATACTGAGATGGGGCGTGACAACGGGTACACCCATATCGACGATCACCTGCTCTACGCGGTTGTGCATATCGGTATGGATGGCTATCTGGCGAATGCCGGCAAGGGTCTCGAGGGTCATGAGCGAACCGCACATACCGCGCTCGAAGGCATAGCGGCCTACGCAGCGGGCGGCGTTGCCGCACATCTGGGCTTCCGAGCCGTCGGCATTGAACATACGCATACGCAGGTCAGCCACCTCGCTGGGCATGATGAGCACCAGTCCGTCGCTGCCGACGCCCCGATGGCGGTCGCTGATGCGGCGGGCCAACTGATAGAGGTCGGTCTGAGCCATCATAGCCGCTACCTTAGGCTGGAAACAGTCAATATAGACATAGTCGTTTCCAAGGCCATGCATCTTGGTGAATGGGAGTGTTTTCATATAGTGGGTAATGATTTTATACAGGTGGCTACAAAGTCCATGAACAGCGGATGCGGATGCAGCACCGTGGAGCTATACTCGGGATGGAACTGCGTACCGATATACCACCGCAAGGAGGGTATCTCCATGATCTCGACCAGGTCGGACGAGGGGTTGACACCCGCACAGAGCATGCCATACCGGGCGAACTCGTCGCGGTAGGAATTATTGAACTCATAGCGATGACGATGCCGCTCGCGGATACGCGTCTGGTCGTGATACGCCCGGGCTGCACGGCTTCCGGCAGAGAGGACGCAGTCGTATGCGCCCAGCCGCATAGTGCCGCCCTTCAGGGTGATATGCTTCTGCTCGGCCATCATGTCGATGACGTTGTAGGGCGTCTGCGGGTCCATCTCGGTGCTGTTGGCATCGCGGTAGCCCAGCACGTTGCGGGCAAACTCGATGACCATGATCTGGAAGCCCAGACAGATACCGAAGGTAGGCAGATCGTGGGTACGGGCATATTCGGCCGCCAGTATTTTGCCCTCTATGCCTCGTTGTCCGAATCCCGGACAGATGACGATACCGACCATGCCGGCCAGTTGTTCGGCCACGTTCTCGGGCGTGATAAACTCGCTATTGATGAAGTGGATCTGCACCTTATATCCATTATACGTACCCGCATGCGCGAGGCTCTCGCGGATACTCTTGTAGGCGTCCTGGAGGTCGTATTTGCCCACCAAGCCTATTTGGAGCACCCGTTGGGCCCGCTTGCGGCTGTCGAGGAAGTCGAGCCATGATTTCAGGTCGGGCTCGGGGGGATCGGCAATACCCATCTTGCGCAGCACGACCTCGTCGAGCTGATGGGCATGCATATCGACCGGCACCTCGTAGATGCTGGGCAGGTCCTGACTCTGGATGACAGCCTCGGGGACTACGTTGCAGAAATGGGCCACCTTGTTACGCAATCCGTCGCTCAGGTAGTGCTCGGTGCGCAGGATGAGTACCTCGGGCTGGATACCAAGGCCCTGCAGCTGCTTGACGCTGGTCTGCGTAGGCTTGGTCTTCAGTTCATCGGCCGCGGCCAGATATGGCACGTAGGTCAGATGGATATTGAGGGCCCGTTGCGACCCCAGTTCCCAGCGCAACTGACGGATGGCCTCCAGGAATGGTTGGCTCTCTATGTCGCCTATGGTGCCGCCTATCTCGGTGATGACGAAGTCGAGCGGCTGCTTCGAGGCATTGAGCAGGATGCGTCGCTTGATCTCGTCGGTGATGTGCGGTACGACCTGTATGGTCTTGCCCAGGTAGTCGCCCCGTCGTTCGTGCTCGATGACGCTCAGGTAGATACGTCCGGTGGTGACGCTGTTGTCGCGCGTGGTCTCTATCCCCGTGAAGCGCTCGTAGTGCCCCAGGTCGAGGTCGGTCTCCATACCGTCGGCCGTCACATAGCACTCGCCGTGTTCGTACGGATTGAGCGTACCCGGGTCGATATTGATATAGGGATCGAATTTCTGGATCGTGATCCGATACCCACGCGCCTGGAGCAGCTTACCCAAGGATGCAGAGATGATACCCTTCCCCAGGGAAGATGCCACACCTCCGGTGATAAAGATATAGCGGGTTTCCATTTAGTGTACAAACATCAGTTCACGGTACTTGGGCAGGGTCCACATCTCGTCGTCGATGATGAGCTCGAGGGCATCAGCATGCTCGCGTATGTCGGCCATGAGGGGCAGCACATCGTCATGGTAAGCCAGCGCCTTGCTGCGCTCGTCGGGCATGCGGTTGGCACGATGACGCGCCTCGGTCATACGTTCTACGCCGGAGAAGATAGCGCCGGAGTGGTGCTCTATCTGGCGAATGATGCTATAGTCCATCTCGTTGAGCGACGCGGTCTCGTCCTCGGAGAAGACTTGCTTAACGGCCAGCACGTTTTGGAGGAGCATGGTCTGGTAGCGCTTAGCGGCAGGCAGTACGTGGTTGACCACCAGGTCGCCCATGACGCGGCTCTCAATCTGGAGCTTCTTGACGTAGGTCTCCCATTTCACCTCGCAGCGGCTCTGCAGTTCGGCTTCGCTCAGTACGCTCGTCTTCTCAAACATCTCTATGGATGTCGGGCTGAGGTAGCTATCGATGATCTTGGGAACGCTGGTCTCGCAGTCGAGTCCGCGCTCGGCAGCCTCCTGTTTCCACTCGTCGCTATAACCATTGCCGTCGAAGCGGATGGCTTTGCATTCCACGATATAGCGCTTGATAACATCGAAGAGGACGCGCTCCTTGGGTTCGCCCTGCTCGATACGGCGGTCCACCTCGGCCTTGAAGAGCATGAGCTGCTCGGCTACGGCGGCATTGAGGGCCAGCATGGAAGCGCCGCAGTTGGCGCTAGAGCCTACGGCGCGGAACTCAAAGCGGTTGCCGGTGAAGGCAAAAGGCGAGGTACGGTTGCGGTCGGTATTGTCGAGCAGGATCTCGGGTATATTGGCTACGCCGAGTTTCATCTCCTTCTTGGCATTGATGATGATGGCCTCTTCGGCCTTGGCGTGCTCCAGTTTGTCGAGCACGGCCGTGATCTGCTTGCCCAGGAAGACCGAGATGATGGCGGGAGGTGCCTCGTTGGCGCCGAGACGGTGCTCGTTGGTAGCCGAGACGATCGAGGCCTTCAAGAGGCCGTTATGACGCTGCACAGCCATGAGGACGTTGACCAGGAAGGTGATGAACTGCAGGTTCTGGTAGGGGTTCTTGCCCGGCGCCAGCAGGTTGATGCCGGTGTTGGTGGACATGGACCAGTTGCAATGCTTGCCGCTACCGTTCACACCGGCGTAGGGCTTCTCGTGGAGCAGTACGCGGAAATGATGACGCTCGGCTACGCGCTCCATGATCGACATAACGAGCAGGTTGTGGTCGTTAGCCAAGTTGACGTCCTCGAAGATAGGCGCCATCTCAAACTGGTTGGGTGCCACCTCATTATGACGCGTACGCACAGGTATGCCGGCCTTGAGGGCTTCGTACTCCAGCTCTTGCATGAAGGCCAGTACGCGGGCCGGTATGGCGCCGAAGTAGTGGTCCTCCAGCTGTTGCGACTTGGCGCTGTTGTGGCCCATCAGGGTGCGTCCGGTCAGCATCAGGTCGGGTCGTGCCGAATAGAGCGACTCGTCCACCAGGAAGTACTCCTGCTCCCAACCCAGGTTGGCGTGTACGTGCTTGACCTGCTTGTCGAAGTACTGGCACACCTCGCGTGCGGCGTGGCACAATGCGGCTGTGGAGCGGATGAGCGGCGTCTTATAGTCGAGCGCCTCGCCCGTATAGGCCACAAAGACGGTAGGGATACACAGCGTATCGCCGATCAGGAAGACGGGGCTGGAGGGATCCCAGGCCGAGTAGCCGCGTGCCTCGAAAGTGTTGCGAATGCCGCCACTGGGGAAGGAGGAGGCATCGGGCTCCTGCTGGTAGAGGCTGTCGCCGCTGAATTCCTCCATGAGTTGTCCGTCGCGGTTGAGCGTGAAGAAGGCGTCGTGCTTCTCGGCCGTACCGCCGGTGAGGGGTTGAAACCAGTGGGTATAGTGGGTAGCGCCATGCTCCATAGCCCATTTGCGGATACCGATGGCTACGGTGCCGGCAATATCGCGATGGATAGTGCGGCCGTTGTCTACATCGTCAAACAGCTGCTGGAGCACATCCTCGGATATATATTCTTTCATACGATCGCGCGTGAACACGTCGCGTGCGAAATAGTCTTTTACTCGTCCTTCCGGACTGGATACATTGACAGGTTTGTGCTCCATCGCTCTGCGAATCGCATCAAAACGAACATTTCCCATACTTTTGACGTTGTTTTTAATTTTTAATCGGATTAATTTTAAAAATCGACCGCAAAAGTACAACAAATTTTTGATATATGCAAAAAAAATCGCACAATTTTCGTATTTTGTGCGATTTTTCTGATAAACTAACGAATTAATCCTTCTGATAGACGCCGTTGACCTTGAGGGGTTCGAGGTGGATGGAGATGAGGGTATCGGGGCCGAAATGGGCACGGAGACGGTCCTCGAGGAGCATGGAATGGCGGTGGGATTCGTAGAGCGATATATTACCATGCATGCGGATATGCATATCAATAGAATAGACATTACCCACGCGGCGCGTACGGAGCTGATGGAGTTCGCTCATCTCGTTATCCTCGGCTACGATGCGGCGTATCTCGTCCTCCACCTCGGGAGGCAGACGTTTCTCGAGCAGATCCTGGATAGCCTCGTGGAGCAGTTTGGCAGCCGAGACGAGGATAAAGAGGCTGACGAGCACAGCTGCTATGGGATCGAGTATCGCCCAGCGCTCGCCCAGCAGGAGGGCGCCGCCTATGCCCAGGGCGGTAGCCACGGACGAGAGGGAGTCGGTGCGATGGTGCCAAGCGTTGGCCTCCAGCGCCGAAGAGCGGACACGACGGGCCACGGTGATAGTGAGCCAGTAGATAAGTTCCTTGGCGGCGATGCTGACCAATGCTGCCCAGAGTGCGATACGTCCCGGCGTGTGTAGCGGCGTGCCATGCATGGCAGACAGGATTTTCTGCACCCCCTCGGCCAGCAATACCCCACCCGCTGCGAGCAGCGCCAGGGCGACGATAGCAGTAGCGAGGGTCTCGTACTTACCATGGCCGTAGGGATGATTGTCGTCGGCAGGACGCGCGCTGATACGTACGAAGAGGAGCACGACGAAGTCAGTGAGCAGGTCGGATAGCGAATGGACGGCATCGGCTATCATGGCGGCCGAAGCACCCAGGATACCAGCAGCGAACTTAAAGACCGTGAGCAGGATGTTGACGAGGCTGCCCAAAAGCGTAATACGATAGATTTGATTTTCGCGATTCATAACATTGTAGTTATCCGGCAGATGCTACTCATCAAAAAACGTACTGCCCCGTACTCGTGCTTTTGCGTTCCCTATCCGCAAAAGAACGTTTTTGATTGAGTACATTCCGCCTATTCGGAGTGCAAAGGTACGAAAAATAGTCGAAAGCGGAAAGTCGAAAGTCGAAAATAGAGGGGATTTTATACTGCTTTTGGTTTTTTTTCAATAATTTTTACGCGTACGCTTGCGTATATGCGAAAAAAGTCGTACCTTTGCGGTCTAAAATGTATATTAAATGAAGAAACAAATCTTATTATTGGCTTGTGCGGCGATAGCGGCATGCATGGCATGGGCAAATGACTCGGAGTACTATACGTCCGGCAATCAGTTAATACCGCTGAAGCAGACGACGATTCGCGTGACGAAAGAGGTGCTGAGCATAGACCTGCGCGACGACGGTACGGCTTTTGTGGATGTACAGTATGAGTTTACGAATCCTGCAAAAGAGGCCAAGACGATATTGATGGGTTTTGAGGCCGATCCTCCGTCTTCCTACGGCGACGACGATGAGCAGAATACCAATAAATATGCCCATCCGTATATCAAGAATTTCTCCGTGGAGATAAACGGCCAGAAGATAGCCTATAAGAACGCCATTAGCAAGGTGGGCGATTTTCGTCCGGTGAAGAAGCCGATGTATCTGTGCGCTGAAGCTGCCGAGAACGATGATACGATGAGAGATCTGGCATATGTATATTATTTCAACGCCACCTTCAAGCCCGGCGTGAATAAGGTGCATCACACGTATCAATATAAATTAGGTATGTCCACCTACCATTTCTACTTCCTGGATTACAAACTCTCTCCGGCGGCACGCTGGGCGAACAAGCAGATAGATGATTTCACGCTGATCGTGAACGCTAAGAAGACGGCCAAGCACTTCTTCGTAGGGACATCGAATCTGCCGGACATGAAACCGGAAGTGGTCAGCGGAAAAGGTAAGGTTCGTAAGTCGAAACACCCGTGGGAGGAAGGCGTTTATGAATGGGAGATAGCCCTTCGCAACGGTTCGATTCGCTTTCATGCCAAGAATTTCCGTCCGAAGGAAGAACTGCATCTTCATTCCGGTCTGCTGTTTGGGAGCCTGAAAGCTACCTACGATCGTAGCATATGCATGGCAAGCTACAATGAGAATCAGGGATATAGCGAAGATTTTCTGCTGCGCGTGATTCACAACCTGCCCTATGCCAATCGTGGACGCGTGTTCAAGGATGCGGCATTGCAGAAATTCTTTGAGTCGTGCTGGTGGTACATGCCGGATCCGAATTACAAAGACGACACCAGCGACTTCACGAAGTCGGACTGGGAGTACATCTATTATAAACCCGAATAATGTTTAACAAAAAGAAAGATAAAATTTATGGCATCATTACAATCTATCGGCGCGCTGTATAATTCGCTGACCGCCGGCAGTAAAATCATCGGAACAGTAGTGACCGACTCCGACTTCCGCATCGACGGAATAGTGGAGGGTGACGTACAATGCAAGGGTAAAATCGTGATTGGCGAGAAGGGCGCCGTACAGGGTGACCTGAGTTGTCAGAACGCAGACGTACTGGGCTGCATAGAGGGTGCAATCAAGGTGGACGGTACGCTGTCGCTCCGCGCTACGGGTAGCATCAACGGCAACGTACAGACCAAGGTGCTGATTGTAGAACCGAAGGCACAGTTTAACGGTTCGTGCTCGATGAAGCAAGTGGCTCCGGAACCCAAGAAAGGAGCTTCCGAGCACACCGACAAAGAGCCCAAAAAAGAGGAGCCTAAAAAGCAAGAACCCAAGAAAGAGGAGCCTAAGGTAGCACCTAAGAAAAATGAGCCTAAGGCAGAGCCTAAAAAGGAGCAACCTAAGAAGGAAGAGCCGAAGGTAAAGGAGCTGGACCTGAAGGTAGAGGAAGTGAAGGTAGCGGACATCAAGGTGGAGGAGCCGGTGCTGGCCGTGAACGAGAGTTCGATAGGCAACGGACAAGAGGAGAATATCATTACCTTCATCGACGACGAGCCGGAGATAGTGGCTGTGGAAGCGTAATAATGGCGAAAGGCGAAAGGTTAATGGCTAAAGGTTATAGTTATGAAAATTAAACCGTTTAAGGGTATTCGTCCGCCGAAGGAGCTGGCGAAGCAGGTAAGTTGCCGTCCGTATGACGTGCTCAACTCAGACGAGGCACGCCGCGAGGCAGCCGGTAATGAGATGTCGCTATACCACATCATCAAGCCCGAGATTAACTTCCCGGAGGGTACGGATGAGCACGACGAGAAAGTGTATCCGTCGGCCGTGGAGCATTTCCACATGTTCCGCGAGAAGGGATGGTTGCGTCAGGACGAGAAAGAGCAGTACTACGTCTATGCCCAGACGATGAACGGACGGACGCAGTACGGACTGGTAGTGGCTGCATGGGTGGAAGACTATATGGAGGGGCGCATCAAGAAGCATGAGTTGACCCGCCGCGACAAGGAGGAAGACCGCATGAAACACGTGCGCGTGAACAATGCCAATATAGAGCCCGTCTTCTTCGCCTACCCCCACCGCGATGACCTGGACGAAATCATCCGGAAGGTGACGGCCCAAGAGCCGGAGTACGACTTCGTAGCCGCACCGGAGGGATTCGGTCATACGTTCTGGGTAATCAGCGACGACGAGATGATACAGCGTATCACCCGCATCTTTGAGGAGATACCGGCTATGTATATCGCCGACGGCCACCACCGTTCGGCAGCCGCTGCGCTGGTAGGCAACGAGAAGAAACTGCAAAACCCGCATCATACGGGCGAAGAAGAGTACAACTACTTCCTGGCCGTTTGCTTCCCCGACAACCAGCTGAACATTATCGACTACAATCGCGTAGTGCGTGACCTAAACGGCATGAGCAGCGAGGAGTTTCTGAAGGCATTGGAGCAGGACTTTGAGGTGGAGAAAAAGGGCAAAGAGATATACAAACCGAACCGGTTGCATAACTTCTCGCTCTACCTGGATGGCGAGTGGTACTCGCTGACCGCCAAGCCTGGAAGATACGACGACAGCGACCCGATCGGCGTGCTGGATGTGACGATCTCGAGCAACCTGATATTGGACAAGCTGCTGGGCATCAAGGACCTGCGTTCGGACAAACGTATCGACTTCGTAGGCGGTATACGTGGTCTGGGCGAACTGAAGAAGCGTGTAGATTCGGGCGAGATGCGCATGGCGCTGGCCCTCTACCCCGTCACGATGCAGCAGATCATCGACATCGCCGACTCGGGTAACATCATGCCGCCCAAGACGACCTGGTTTGAGCCGAAACTGCGCTCAGGATTGATAATACATGAACTAATCTAGGAAGACCTAGGAGAACCTAGGACGACCTAGGTAGACCTATGAGAAAAGCAATACTATACATACTGCTAGCGGCGCTGGCGCTGAGCAGTTGTAGCATCAAGAAGCGTGTAGAGCGGGCAGATAAGAAATTCGCCATCGGCGAGTACTACGCGGCTGCCGACATCTACAAACAATGCTACAGCCGACTGAAGAGCAAGCAGGACCGCGAACTGAAAGCCCACGTGGCGTTTCGTCAGGGCGAGTGCTACCGCATACTGAACAACACGCGTGCGTCCACGGCTTATCAGAATGCCATCAAGCTGAAGTACCAGGACTCGATCGTCTATCTGCATGGTGCTCAGGCGCTGCACTACCAGGGTAAGTACAAGGAAGCGCAGAAACTATATGAGCAGTACCTGCAATACGATTCGGCCAGCTACGTAGCCCGTGCGGGTTATGCTGCCTGCGTGCGCATGGCTGACATGAAGAAGCAGCCAGGTCGCTACAAGGTAACACTGAGCAAGGATTTTAACTATCGCAATTCGAGCAACTTTGCGCCGCAGTTTGTGGACGAGGATGCATCGGTACTTATGTTCACGAGCAACCGTCAGGTGACCAAGAGCAAGAAGAAGCAAAAACGCGCCAGTAACATCACGGGCCAGCAGGTCTTCCAGCTGTTCCAGTCGCGCAAGAACGCGGCCGGACAGTGGGAAGACATCAAGCAGCCTGAGGGACTCTATTCACCCGAGAGCGACCAGGAGCAAGCTGCGCAGAGCAACGACTCGACGCAGCAGAGCGGCAAGACAGGCGGTGCGGCCGAGATGGGCGTATGCTGCTTCACACAGGACGGCAAGACGATGTACTTCACCTACTCCAAGGCCATGAATGGTCAGGATCAGGGAACGAAGATCATGTGCTCGCAGCGTGCCAGCGGTGAGTGGGGCGATCCGCAAGAGGTACGGCTGTTTCAGGACAGTACGATATCTGTGGCCCACCCCAGCCTGTGTCCGACGGGCGACACGCTCTACTTTGTGAGCGATGCCCCGGGTGGTATGGGTGGTAAGGATATATGGTTTGTGGAGCTGGACGGCAACAACTGGGGCGTACCGCAGAACATGGGACCGCAGATCAACACGACGGCAGACGAGATGTTTCCTACGGCACACCCGGATGGAAGTCTGTATTTCTCGTCGAACGGTCATCCCGGCTACGGCGGACTGGATATCTTCCACGCCGTAAGGGATACGGCCCGTCACGACTCCGTGAAATGGCTGCTGGTGAACATGGCCGAACCCATCAACTCGCAGGGCGACGACTTCGGCATGACCTTTGAGGGCAAGAGTCAGAACGGCTATATGAGTAGTAATCGCGGCGACAAGAAAGGTATCGACCGCATCTACCGCTTTGAGTTGCCGGAACTGGTCTATCTGCTGGAGGGTAGCATCACCGACAACCTGGGGGAACAGCTCTCGGACGCCGCGCTACGCATCGTAGGCAACGATGGCACGAACACCAAGGTGCAGGTACGGCGAGACGGTACGTTCAAGGTGCAACTGAAAAAGGACGTCAAGTACGCCATGTTGGCCACCTGTCGCGGCTACCTGAACCAACGTCAGACGCTGACGACCGAGGGACTGCGCGACAGCAAGACCTTTGAGGAGCATTTCCAACTGGCCAGCATCAGTCGTCCGGTAGGCGTGGAGAATATCTTCTACGAGTTCGGCAAATGGGATCTGACACCCGAGTCGGAACAGGGACTGCAGGCACTCGTCAAGATGCTGAACGACAACCCCAACATCACCATCGAGCTGGCGGCCCACACCGATATGCAAGGCGATGAGGGTTTCAACCAGACGCTATCGGAGAAACGTGCGCAGTCGGTTTGCGCCTACCTGGTGGCACACGGCATCGCTCGTGACCGACTGACGCCCAAGGGCTATGGCGAGAGCATGCCCTACGTGGCCGACAAGCGGCTGAGCGAGAAATATACGTTTATCCCAAAAGGACAGGCGCTGGACCCGGCATTCATACAGAGTCTGCCGGAGAAACAACAAGAGATTTGCAACCAGATAAACCGCCGTACGGAATTCAAAGTGCTGAAGACCACCTACGGCATGTACTAGTCGAAAGTTAAAAGTCGAAAGTCGAAAGCAATATGAAGCAATATTTAGACCTATGTAAGCGCGTGATGGAGGAAGGCACCCTCAAGCACGACCGCACGGGTACGGGTACCAAGTCGGTATTCGGTCACCAGATGCGATTCAACCTGGAGGAGGGTTTTCCGCTGCTCACCACCAAGAAACTGCACCTGAAATCGATCATCTACGAACTGCTATGGTTCTTGCAGGGCGACACCAACGTGAAGTACCTGCAGGAGCACGGCGTACGCATATGGAACGAATGGGCCGATGAGAACGGCGAACTGGGACCTGTGTATGGTCACCAGTGGCGCAGTTGGCCCGACTACCAGGGTGGCACAATCGACCAGATCAAGATGGTGGTAGATCAGATCAAGAACAACCCCGACAGCCGACGCATGATCGTAAGCGCATGGAACGTGGCGGAAGTCAATAAGATGGCCCTGCCGCCATGCCATAGCCTGTTTCAGTTCTACGTAGCCGACGGACGTCTGTCGCTGCAGCTCTACCAACGGAGCGCCGATATCTTCCTGGGCGTACCGTTCAATATCGCCAGTTATGCGCTACTGCTGCAAATGATGGCGCAGGTGACGGGACTCAAGGCCGGTGACTTCGTGCATACCTTGGGCGATGCGCATATCTATACGAACCACTTCGAGCAGGTGGCGCTGCAGCTGACGCGCGAACCGCGACCGCTGCCCACGATGAAAATCAATCCGGAGGTGAAGGACATCTTTAGCTTCCAATACGAGGACTTCCAATTAGAGGGATATGATCCCCACCCGCATATAGCCGGACAAGTGTCCGTATAAATGGACAATGGACAATGGAAAATTGAGAATTTATGATTTCGATAATTGTTGCAATAGCTGAGAATTATGCTATCGGTAAGCAGGGGGACTTGCTATGCCATATGCCGGAGGACCTGAAGCACTTCAAGCAAATCACGAGTGGGCATACCGTCATGATGGGTGAGCGCACCTACCTGTCGCTACCGAAGCATCCCCTACCCAACCGCCGGAATATCGTGCTGACAGACGTGCAGGGCAAAACCTTCGAAGGGGCCGAGATGGCGTACTCGCTGGACGAGATGCAAGCGCTCGTTCGACCTGACGAAGAGGCCTTCGTGATCGGAGGCGGCATGGTGTATCGCCAGATGATGCCGCGGGCCGACAAGCTCTATATCACCCATATCCATCATAGTTGGGAGGATGCGGATACGTTCTTCCCCGAGATAGACCCCAAGATTTGGAAACAGACAGCTGCTGAGCGACACGAGGCAGACGAGAATAATCCATATGACTACACCTTTGCGGAATATATCCGCAGGAGTGAAGGAGTAAAGGAGTGTAGGAGTAAAGGAGTGAAGGAGTAATGAATACATTTGCTGAAATAATATCCCCTATTCTATCGATTTCATCGCGGCAGGTGGCGGCGACAATCAGTCTGCTGGACGAGAAAGCCACCATACCGTTCATTGCGCGTTATCGCAAGGAGCGGACGGGTAGTCTGGACGAGGTGCAGATAGCGGCCATTGATAGCGAGTACAAGCGGTTGCGTGAGTTGAGCGACCGCAAGGAGACGATACTCAAAACCATTGACGAGCAGGGCAAGTTGACAGACGCGCTCCGGCAACGTATCGAGGCATGCTGGAACAGTACGGAACTGGAGGACATCTACCTACCATATAAGCCGCATCGCAAGACGCGTGCGGATATTGCTATTGAGAAGGGTTTGCTGCCCCTGGCCGAAGAACTGCTGAAGCAGCGACCGGGCAAACTGACCGCCAAAGAGGAGGACCTGCAGGGTGCGCGTGACATCATCGCCCAACGTATCGCGGAGGACGAGAGATGCAGAAATGCAATACGACGTGAGTTCAGCTACTCGGCTATCATCACGACCAAGCCGGTCAAGGACAAGGCCGAGACGCCGGAAGCACAGAACTACAAAGACTATTTCCAGGTGCGCGAACCCCTGAAACGCATCTCGTCCCACCGCTTGCTGGCTATCCGCCGTGCGGAGCAAGAGGGCTTTATTCGCGTAGATATCTCTCCCAACCAAGAGAAGGCGCTGGATAAGTTGGCCTATATCTACCTGAAGGCGCAGAACGAAGCCAGTTATCAAGTGGAATTGGCCATGGAGGACGGCTACAAGCGACTGCTCAAACCCTCTATAGAGACTGAGTTTGCAGCGCTGAGCAAAGAGAAAGCCGATACCGAGGCGATCCGCGTCTTTGCCGACAACCTGCGTCAGCTACTGCTGGAGGCGCCGCTGGGTCAGAAGCGTGTACTGGCTATCGATCCGGGCTTTAGGACGGGTTGCAAGGTGGTGGTACTCACCCCGCAGGGCGACCTGTTGCACCATGACGTGGTGTATCTACATAACCAGCAGTCGATGCAGACCCTGCAAGACCTGATTACGAAGTACCGCATCGAGGCCATCGCTATCGGCAACGGTACGGCCAGCCGCGAGACGGAGCAGATGGTTAATTTAGCTATCAGCCATCAGCCTTCAGATTTCAGACCACAAGTATTCGTGGTGAGCGAGAACGGGGCATCGGTATATTCGGCTTCTAAGTTGGCCCGTGAGGAGTTTCCCGACGAGGATGTGACGGTGCGTGGTGCCGTAAGTATCGGACGGAGACTGATGGATCCCTTGGCCGAACTGGTGAAGATAGACCCTAAGTCGATCGGCGTGGGGCAATACCAGCACGACGTGGATCAGACGCGCTTGAAGGAGAGTCTGCAGCAGACGGTGGAGAGCGTGGTGAACGCCGTAGGCGTGGATGTGAATACCGCCAGTCCGTACCTGCTGACATATATCTCGGGTTTGGGTCCAGCGTTGGCCCAGAATATCGTGCAGTACCGCGCAGCAAACGGTGCGTTCCTCAACCGCAAGGCGCTGATGAAGGTACCGAAGATGGGTGCTAAGACATTCGAACAAGCGGCAGGATTCTTGCGCGTAAGCGACGGTGACAACCCGCTGGACAACTCGGCTGTGCACCCGGAGCGCTACCAACTGATCGAACGGATGGCACGCGATTTGCAATGCAAAGTAGAGGACCTGATGCACGATGGCAATTTGCGGGCCAAGATAGACAAGAACCGCTACCTGAGCGAGGACGTGGGCCTACCGACGCTGAACGATATATTGCACGAACTGGAAAAACCCTCGCGCGACCCGCGAGCACAACTAGAAGAATTCCACTTTGACGAACACGTGCATAGCGTTGAGGACCTGCAGCCGGGTATGGTGCTGCCGGGCATCGTGACGAATATATCGGCCTTTGGCGCCTTTGTGGACTTGGGGGTGCATAAGGACGGACTGATCCATATCTCCGAGATGGCCGACCGGCGCATCAAGGATCCACAGGAGGTGGTGAAGCTACACCAGCACGTACGCGTACGCGTACTGGATATTGACCGGGCACGAGGACGGATTAGCCTGAGCCTACGGCAAGTTTAAAGTTGAAAGTTTAAAGTTGAAAGTTTAAAATATATGGCTGACGACAAAAAGATAATTTTTTCGATGGTGGGTGTGAGTAAGACCTTCGCACCCCAGAAACGCGTATTGAACAATATCTACCTGAGCTTCTTCTACGGTGCTAAGATCGGTATTATCGGTCTGAACGGTAGCGGTAAGTCCACGCTGATGAAGATCATTGCGGGTGTGGAGAAAGAGTATCAGGGTGAGGTGGTCTTCTCGCCGGGTTACACGGTGGGCTACCTGGAGCAGGACCCGAAACTGGATCCGGAGAAGACCGTTCGCGAGTGCGTGCAGGAGGGTGTACAACCCATCATGGACATGCTGCGCGAGTACGACGAGATCAATATGGCCTTTGCCGAACCGGATGCCGACTTCGACAAACTGCTGGCCCGTCAGGCGGAGCTGCAGGACAAACTGGATGCCTCGGATGCTTGGAATATAGACCAGAAGTTGGACCGCGCGATGGATGCCCTGCGTTGTCCGGACGACAATGCCAAGGTCACTACCCTCTCCGGCGGTGAAAGACGTCGCGTAGCACTCTGCCGTCTGCTATTGCAACAACCCGATATATTGCTGCTGGACGAGCCTACCAACCACCTGGATGCTGAATCGATCGACTGGCTGGAGCAACACCTGCAGCAGTATGCCGGAACGGTGATCTGCATCACCCACGACCGCTACTTCCTGGACCACGTAGCCGGATGGATCCTGGAACTTGATCGCGGCGAGGGTATCCCATGGAAGGGCAACTACTCGTCGTGGCTGGAGCAGAAAACGACGCGAATGGCGATGGAGGAGAAGCAGGCCTCGAAGCGTAGAAAGACCCTGGAGCGCGAGCTGGAATGGGTACGCATGGCGCCGAAGGCTCGTCAGGCCAAGTCGAAAGCCCGTCTGGGTGCGTACGACCGCATGCTGAACGAGGAGCAGAAAGTGCGTGAGGAGAAGCTGGAGATATTCATTCCGAACGGTCCGCGTCTGGGCAACAAGGTCATCAACGCCGAAGGCGTAGCCAAAGCCTACGGCGACCGCGTGCTGTTTGAGGACCTGAACTTCATGTTGCCGCCCAACGGCATCGTAGGCGTGATTGGTCCGAACGGTGCCGGTAAGACGACCTTGTTCCGCATGATCATGGGTATGGAGACGGCAGACAAGGGTACGTTCCAGGTGGGCGAGACCGTGAAAGTGGGTTATGTGGATCAGGTGCACTCGAATATCGATCCGGAGAAAACGGTCTTTGAGACTATCGCCAACGGAACGGAATTTATCCGCGTAGGTGGCAAGGAGGTGAATGCCCGTGCCTACCTAAGTCGCTTCAACTTCACCGGTGCGGACCAGGAGAAGAAATGCGGCGTGCTGTCGGGTGGTGAGAGAAACCGTCTGCACCTGGCCTTGACACTCAAATCGGAGGCCAACGTACTGCTGCTGGACGAGCCTACCAATGATATCGACGTGAATACCCTGCGTGCGCTGGAGGAAGGTCTGGAGAACTTTGCCGGTTGCGCTGTAGTGATCAGCCACGACCG
>DFGU01000055.1:10865-11203 GCA_002371785.1 Bacteroidales bacterium UBA3742 | reverse complement strand
GGTTTGCTCTTGATAGCCATCCATCGGCCATCGGGCGAGATGTCGCCGCCGGTGCAGTAGTTGAACTTCGATCCGTTGCCCAGGGCGCATACCTCCGTCAGGCGCTGTACACCCGTGCCGTAGTCGGTGCGGAAAGGCAACTTATAGAGGTGGCATACGCCGTTCTTGACCTTATCAACGATATAGAACATCTGCTCCACGTTGTCGTACATGAGCGTCTCGGTGTTATGGGCCTGGTTGTCGGGATAGCCGAACTTGATATAGTTGACCGTCACGCTCTTCGTGCCGCTGGTGATAGCCGGCTCCTGGCAGTAGTAGATATAGTACTGGTCGTTGTA
>DFGU01000055.1:10407-10735 GCA_002371785.1 Bacteroidales bacterium UBA3742 | reverse complement strand
ATCTTCCCAGTCGTCGCGTCCCGGGTCGCCCGAGATGGTGAGGGTCATGGCGAGCGTGCCGGAGGGCTGGATGGCTACGATCTTCTTGTTCGAGCCGGTGTTCTCGTCGCCGTGCGCCCATAGATAGCCGGGCGTGGTACGCGAGCAGGCCATGCCGCTCGTCTCGGGCATTACGTTTTTCGACATCGTACCGCATTCGGTGCGGGTAAAATCGTTGTTCCATGTCAGGCTGGTGCCGTCATAGTTGATCGGGCTTGCTGCCCATGCTGCCGAGGCCATCATGAGCCCCACTGCAGCCATGCAAATCATGCGTTTCATACTGTGTATC
>DFGU01000055.1:0-10339 GCA_002371785.1 Bacteroidales bacterium UBA3742 | reverse complement strand
CTATTTCTTATTGAAATTCTTTTTGGGGAAGAAGTTTTTCGTTTTGGGGATGAGGTCGATCGCAAACTCGTCGCCGTCCTCATCCAGCGTGAGTATTAATTTCAGTTTCAAGCCCCTTGGTAGGTTCACCACGTCGCAGTCCTTGCCGTCGTGGTCTATTACGCGAGAACCCTCCGTCTCGCTATCAGCGATATAAAACAGCCTATGTTTCCCGTATATCGGCACGATACACCGAAACTTGGTCTCGGGTACAAACACCTCTTCGCCCTGCCAGTCGCATAGGGCATAGACGTAGAGGCTGTCGCGCTCATCCGTCCGGAAGCAGTTCCACGCCAATGTCTTTCGTCCGCCCCATGTCTCGCCTATCTCCACGTACCCTCTCTCCGCTGGGATGATGCAGCGTCCGCGCTTGTTGAAGATAGCGGCATGCTCCTGCTCGTCGTAGGCGATGTAGTACTGCCAGCCGGGACGATTCTCGTGGTAGCATACGCAGGTATAGATAGGGGGAATGATTGTATCGCCTTTGAGCGACGCGATGCCTACCAGGTCGCCATCGTGCAAAAATTGGAAATTCAGCTCTTGTTCCTGTACCTCGGCCTCTTCGGATATCTCGGAGTCGGCGATATACAGCGTATCGTTCTCCGTATCCTGTGCATACGCCGCGCTCCATCCGGCCGTGAGCACCAATAGTAGAAGAAAGATAGTGCGTTTCATGATTGCTGCGTTTTTTGAGGTTTTGTTTTTCGGTTTTTCAATATCGCCTGCAAAATTACTGCTTTTCCCGCATACGCGTGTGTACATTTTCGTAAAATATGTGGAAAATTTGACAAAGTGCGCCGCGGCTACTAACGACCAACGACCAACGACTAACGACTAACGACCAACGACCAACGACCTAAAAAAAATCACCCTCCCTCTTGCGAGTGTCGATTTTTTTTCGTACCTTTGCACCCAAATTATGCGCTTACGAAACATGAATACTCGCAAATCTTTTCATAACTCGCTGATTGTCAATACCCCCCCCATTGCGAAGGGCGGGTAAATGGAAATAAATCCCTATTCGCAACGCTTAACGGCGGTGCTCACTTTCGGTGGGTACCGTCGTTTCTGTTTGTAGCGGTCTTGGTGGGCGCGCTGCTCTCCGGCGCCGTGCTCATGGCGAAGCCGAATACCAAGACCTCCAATTCTCCTTTGGCCCTTAGCAAGGCTTTCTTTACCAATGCCGATACCATGCGCCACTACCAGGCGCTTCTCGAGTCGGAAGATCCTCGCGCGCAGTACGTGATGGCGTGCTCCTATTATTATGCCTCCGAGCGGCCCGTGCCCGAGGGCGTTCCCTATATTAAGGATAAGCAGGAAGCCGACGCGCTTTTGCTCATGTCGGCGATCAGTGGCTACGAGCCTGCCAAGGAGCTGCTCCGCTGCTTGAATACCGGTTGTAAGCCCGAGCGAAAATGAGCCGCCTCTGGATCATATTGTCTTTCCTTTTCCTGATGGCAGCCGATGCCCCTCAGGTCTATATATGCGATAGCCCGTACGCGGCGTGCTATCACCGTACGGATAGTTGCGAGGGGCTCGACCTCTGCAACCATGAGGTCCGTCGTATCCCCCTCCGCGACGCCAAAAAGCAAGGCAAACGCCCTTGTAAAATCTGTTATAAAAACGATAAGAAATAATACCATGATATATGAAGCGTAGCGATATTATTACGACCATCGGTCGAAAATTTCTCGATTCAAACATAGAGAACGACGAGTTCTCCTATCAAAAGGCATTTACCGCCGCGCATAAAGATTTCGCGTCGGTGAAGATCGGCTCTTTTAAAGATTTAGACATCCGCTTTGTGGATAAGCAGGCGCGCGTTGCCGTGCTTGTTGAGACGAAGCAGAACTTCGATAATGCCTACGAGAAAGCCCAAAAGCAGCTGAATGCCTATATGACTTATGAGAAAGAGCTTACTGGATATGCTGTTATCGGTATTCTTGCCAATACTAACGACGACCGTATTCGTGTTTGGCATGGAGCCGTACGAGAGGATACATTTCTGAAAGAACAAACGGCTCTTACGTCTTTTACCGACTATCGTAATATCGTCGCTCCCGCGCGAATAAACAACAAGGAGCAAGTTATTAAGAGCACCTACAAACTCAACGAGACCTTGCATGGCATGGGTATATCCGAGAGCCTAAGAAGCCAGTTTGTCGGTACGTGCATTCTTGCTTTGAAAAATCATTTGACGTATAAAGGGCTCTCTACTGCACAAATTCTGCAAGGTGTGTATGATATATTGGGAAGCCTGTTACAGGGTGACCTAAACCGTGCCAATAAATTAGATATCTTACACAAGAAAGTTCTCCAGGATCAAAAGGTTCGTCAGTTGGATGCACAGGACATTACGAGAGTACTTGATGATATCAGCAACGATATTATGCCGTATATCAACGAGGAAACGGCGAAGGGGCAGGACTTGTTAAATCTGTTCTTTACTACCTTTAATAAATACGTCGGTAAAGCAGACAAAAACCAAGCCTTCACTCCGGATCATATTGTTGCATTTATGTGCGATGTAATTGGTATCAATCATACCTCGCGTGTGCTCGATCCTTGTTGCGGAAGCGGCGCATTCCTTGTACGAGCTATGACAAATGCCTTGAATGACTGCGTAACTGAGGAAGAAAGAAATGAGGTAAAGAGACGCCATATATACGGTATTGAAGCGGAAGAAAAAGCCTTTGGCTTGAGTACGACGAATATGCTGATTCATAGCGACGGAAATTCCAATGTTGTGATGAGTAGTTGCTTTGAAATGGAGCGTTGGATTAAGGACGCGAATATCGATCGCGTACTGATGAACCCGCCATACAATGCGCAGAAACCATTCTGTCAACCCTCCTATGTAGCTACTTGGAAAAAGGACTGCAAAGAAGATCCAAGCAAAGGCTTGCATTATCTCTATTATATTGCAGAAACTGCAGGAAAGGGGAAATTAGCTATTCTGTTACCAATGCAATGTGCTATTGGTAATACCGGAGATATTAAAAAATTCAAAGAACTAATGATGCAGCACCACCGACTGGATGCGGTCTTTTCGCTTCCGGCAGAGATGTTCTATCCGGGCGCAAGTGTAGTGGCTTGCTGCATGATATGGGAGTTAGGTATCCGCCATGAAAGCGCCAATATACCGACTTTCTTTGGATATTTCAAAGAGGACGGATTCACCAAACGCAAGAACCTTGGACGGGTAGAGCGTATCGACCCGCAGACAGGAGAGGGGGCGTGGAAAGCTATTCATGATAAATGGCTGCATCTCTATCAAACCCGTACCGCCGAAGTCGGTCTTTCCGCTGTCCAGAAAGTATCGTATGAAGATGAGTGGTGCGCCGAGGCATATATGGAAACAGACTATAGTACGCTCTCTGAAAAAGACTTCATCCAGAAATTAGTGGACTATTCTGCCTTCTTGGTACAAAACGAGGAAATCTAAATGGATACAAATTCATGGAAATGGTTTCGTTATGACGAAATCTTTGACATAAAACACGGCTTCTACAATAAGAAACCCGAAGATAATCCAGAGGGTGATATTCCGTTTATTGGAGCGACCGATTCGAATAATGGTGTAACCTCGCATTCGGATTTAGAGACTATAGCCATCACAACAAAAACAGGAGATGGTAATAATGCTCCGATGGAAGAGAAGATCTTCGAAAATTGTATAGCGGTAACCAATAATGGTTCAGTCGGCTATGCATATTTTCAAGCGAAACCATTTACTTGTACTCATGACGTAAACCCTTTATACTTAAAAGGTCACGAGATAAATCCATATATCGCATTATTCCTTTGTACTCTTATAGAGAAAGAGCGGTTTAGATGGGCTTATGGACGCAAATGGAGACCTATACGTATGCCTTCATCCAAAATCAAACTCCCCGCAACTCTGGACGGCTCTCCTAACTGGCAATATATGGAGGATTTCGTAAAAGACCACATTATCCCCCAACTTCCCAAGAAAGCCCAAAAAGTTTGGCTCCAAAAATATGACACCTCTCCGCTAAAACAAGAAAAAATGAAACTCAATACACAAGATTGGAAGTGGCTTCTTCCAAGTGATATATTCACAGAAATATCAATAGCACCAAGCTCTGATTTGAATAGCTTGGAACTAGATCCATTTGGGGTGAATTATTTGAGCAGAGCGGTCGTTAATAATGGATATGAGTGTAAAGTTAAAAGAGACGAAAGTAAAGTAACAAGAGGTAACTTCATTTCTGTAGTAATGGTAGGTGTTCCCTCATTTGCCTTTTACCAAAAAAATGATGTTATATGTTCGCAAAATATATTAGTTTTACGTTATCCTGCTATTAACCAATATAATGCGCTCTTCCTTTGTGCTATCTTACAAAAGGATGGATATAGATACTCATATGGAAGAACCTTATCTAAAGCTAATTTCTTGCAAACAAAAATCAAACTCCCCGTTACCCCCTCCGGCGAGCCGGATTGGAAATTCATGGAGGACTATATCAAATCCCTTCCGTACTCAAAAAACATCGAGCCGAGCAAGCCCAACGAGGTGGTCGATGAGTTGGTGGAGATGAAGAAGGAGATGATTAAAATGCGGCAGGCAATGGAGGCCCAACAGCACAAAGACATTCACTACCACATTGACCAATATAATGACAATAGTACGACCTACAATATAAAAAAATAACGATTTTATTTGCATACATCGGAAAAAAGCAGTAACTTTGCACCGAAATTTTAACGGCATATTCTATTCCCAACAAATCGGCAAAATTTAACAAAGATAGGAATGTGCCCCAGTTATTCATGTCTTGCATGGATAGATGGGGTATCTTTGTGCGTTTGCCGACGCTGTTGGGATCTCCGTCTATTCCATGCTTTTTTAGAACAAAAGCATATGAGCCTGAAAATTCAAGGTGGTATAGTGAATATCAACGAATACCACGACAATTCTACCGAATACAACATCGATGCGCGAGGCAAAGATCTCGCCGAAGTCCTCCGTGCTATAGAAGCCGAAGATGTCGAACCGATACAGGCAGAGCCTGTGCAGTCGCCCTCCGGCGAGTTATTCAAATATATACATGTAGCGGTCACCTCTGATGATGAACGCCTCCAGATACATCGCATGGTCTCCAATATCGTCCACCTGCCAAAGATGCAGTTGATATGTGACGAATTGTACAAAATGATGAAGAATGGGAAAGTTCTATGCAGCATTAACCCTGAGGCAATGTTGAACGAATTGCGTCGTCTGGGGTTGCCGTCTGCCGAGACAAGCGGCTTTTCAGATAAGAATTTCTACTTCTACTACAAGGCTCCTAAGCAGGAATAAATCGGCATCCATAAATACACTCAGATAGCACCTCTCGGGGTGCTATTTTTTTTGTGCCTATTAGTTATCTTTAGTAGAGTATTAGTCGGTATTAGTAGAGTTTTAGAATCTATTAGAATGCACTTCTGAAATCCATTCATATTCAATCTTTTATCCCTACCTTTGCACCGGATTTCCGAGTCGGCAACGTCGCCGCTCCTAAAGATCCGATGTTATGAATCAATCTATTTTTCCTACTAAAATCTACGACGGAGTTCCCCTTCGTCTCGTGCCCCATGCGCCGGACAACGGCTACCTCTTCTACGTCTCTTTCGATGGCTCTATCGGCCTACGTATTGCGCCCAACGGCGTCGAAACTCGTGTCAATGCTACCACTACTACATGCGAGAATTGTAGAATCCTATCCGACGCTAAACGTAAACAGCGGTATCTACAGTTCAAAGATGCCTTTGGGTATCACAACCCAATTCTTGCCTCCCATGCTGTCTATAGCGCTTGGAGCGGTAAGCCTGTTCCGCTGTACCATCAGATCCATCACCTCAATGGTATCACGACCGACAACCGCTTCGACAACTTGCTCTGTGTTCTCATCCGCGAACATCGCTCGATAGCCGATGCCCGACAAAGTGCCATTAAAGCTGCCGTTCCCAATGGCGACCTGACCTGCGTCCCATACGACGTCCTGCGCCGCCTCCAGGACCCCCGTGTCCTCCCCGACGCCGACTTTCCCGCCGAGCTCCAACGCGAACTCACCAAACTAACGTCTAATTAAAAATAACTATCATCATGGAAACAACTGAAATTACCACCACCAACCTCTGTCTCCTGCGCTCCCTGCGCCAAGAGGAGAAGTCCATCAAGTCCCAAATCGCATCCATCCTTCCTGACGCTCTGGAGGAGGCCAAACAAATCCAGCCCGAAGGCGGTAAGTTCTCCGTCATCGGAGTCGGGGAGTTCGTTCTCGATGCCAACCCCATCCTGGAGAAAGACCCCAACAACCCCGACGACACCGCGCCCGACATCTTCACCAGCCGCGATGCCGACGCCGTTCAGTACCGCAAGCATCTCCGCGAGCAGAACGGCTACAAGGCGCAAGCTTCCGCCCTCACCAAGACGATCCGTGGCTTCTACGAGGCTTTCCGTACCAAGTACGGCCACCGCGCCACCCGCAAGGACTACACGCTCAAATGCCTCGGACTTGACTGATGAGTACCTTCGTCTGTGAGTATAGCTGGATGTGGACCGACCTGCACCTTTCGCTGGCCGAATGCCGCGTCTATGCCTATATTCACGGACTCTCTCAGTCCGCCACCCGCGGCTACAACGGCTCTAAACGACACCTTGCCGAACTACTCGGACTCGATGAAAAGAGCGTTAGAAATGTACTGAATACGCTTATGGAAAAGAATCTTATTCTTTCTGCCGATGGTTTATGGCGTAGTGCGGATTTAGTCCGCAGTAGCAATGCGGATTCAGTCCGCGAAAGTGCGGAATTACTCCGCAACAATGCGGACTCAGTCCGCTCCCCCCAGACCCCCCTAATAAATAATATAAATAATTCTAAAAGACTAGCAGAAATGACCGATTTTGAATTGTTTTTCTCAAAATTCACCCCCTTCCAACAGGGCAACCGAAGCGCCGCCACCGAACTCCTCTGGGATCGCCGATCGCACGCGGCCCAAAAAGCCATGCTCGACGAACTCCGCGACGCCCCCAAGAACTCCGTCGACAAGAATCCCTATTTCTTCGTCCAGAACTACGCCGAACCCACACCCGAGTGGAAGACCGGCGGCGAAAAAGACGAAGATCTCGTCCAGGTGCGCTATAACGGAGTGTATAAAATATGCTCCCGCGCCACCATGGAACTCTTCGGCCTCCAATGGGTCCGCGATTGGTAGTCTAATATCCAACGACTAACGACTAACGACTAACGACTAAAAATCCTATGAAAGTAACCTTTATGCCCGGCATAGCCTCTATGTCCGGAATGGTCAAAAACAGTGGCCGCAAGCGTGTCATCTTTCGCCATTACGCCTCCGACCGTCCCGGTCACGGCCATGCCACTATCTGTTCATCCAGCGCCTTCGTGCGCAAGACGCCACTCACCGAACGCGAAAAAATCGCCCGCGAGCTATTCTCGAGCCGCGTCTCCTACGTCAAGCAGCTCTGCGCCGCCAACCCCCGCCTCTCCCGTGCCCAGGCTTGGAAAATCGCCAAGGCCGACATACGCGCGGTCAACCGTCCGCCCGAATCGATCTTCCTACACGGACCGGCTCTCTTCGCCGAGATCAATGCCGGCACCCACCTCGTCCAGGTCGACGTCCCCGACCGAGAGGAAGGGCGATACCCGCTTTGCTCTCGCGAGAATGCGGAGCGGTACGGTCTGCGCATTGTCGCAGATCCCCGCAACCCATCGCCACATTCCGACAATACCATCACGGGACCATCTCCCAATAGCACCCCAATAACGTCCCGATCATGAAGGTTCGTGCAATTCGAATGAAAGTTTACTTTCGCAATTCGATGCAGCCGAAGCTCCAGATTTTAAATCTGTTTAAAATATGAAGGCAACGACGATGGCGCGCTATGCGCAAATACACCGGCGCGCATGCGAAATCATGGGCACTATGCCCGCGATGGAGATGTACGCCATACTTGGTTCTGAATTTGCTCTCTCAGAGGAAAGAATTCGCAAAATTTTGCCCATTTTCCGCAAAAAACCACCATAATTTGTAACAATTGGTCGTTTTGACCAACAAAAATCGAAAAATCCAGGGCATATTTGCAAAAAATTTCAAAAACTCACACAGATGAAAGACAAACTCAACATCCAACTCCTCACAGCCGCCCTCCTCAGTATAGGCGGCCTCATAATGCTCTATTGCGGCGTCTTCATCGACCCGCGTGGAGAAGTACACGAATCCCTCCTCGTAGCCTTCGGCGAGATAGCGACCTTCGCCGGCGCCCTCATGGGAATCGACTACGTTTACAAAAAGAAAGTCTAACGACCAACGACTAACGACTAACGACTAATTTTCAATTCGTATAATGCTATGTACTACAAGTTATATCGCTCTAAGCCTGAGGGCAAAGCCGTCCGCGGCAAGCTCTACCGAGGAACAGCTGACGGTGATCAGTTTATTTGCAACACCCTCGAGAATCTCGACAAACAGATCCCGGCTCTCATCTACCGCATCCAGGTCACGATGTCGCCTCGCTTCAAGCGCCTCCTACCTCTTGTCTGCCAAGTCCCCGGCCGTGCCGGCATCCGTATCCATCGCGGCACTCGCCCCGAGCACTCCGCAGGCTGTATCCTCGTCCCGCCAGCCCAGGAGCAGCTCCTCACTGCCCGTCTCCTCGCCGAACAACAAGCCCGCGAGGAAATCCGTTTAGAGATTGTTAACCCAAAGTAAATGCATCGTTCATTGTGCCGAATGCTATTCGGCCTGATAAATAGCCCTTTGTCAATTACACGCGGAGACCAACCGCGGCTAATAATAGTTTTGTTTATTGTCGCCGGCTTTTCTGTCTCGGTCACAGACCGTCCGGCATATTAAAAAATCCTTTATCATTATGAAACAACGTTTATTGTGCCGAATACTATTCGGCGTCCTTATCGCGACGAGTCTCGCCCTCACCGGCTGCAAAGCCTGGCGCACGGTGACCACCACCGCCACCTATACCGAGGTGCAAGACAGCACCAAAGTCACCACCACCATCCAAACCAAAACCTCTGAAGAATACACAGGTGTTCGGAAGAATCGGTAGTCCTCGCCCGCATGGCCGATTCCACTCCGCATGGCTCCGGTATCGACCATTTATGGGCGATTTCTCGTCCAACGACCAACGACTAACGACTAACGACTAATTTTCAATTTGCCTATGGCCAAGGTAGAATTTGATCCGGGGATAGAGTCGGTGCGTGGCATTCTGATGGGAACAGACCCTTTCTATATCCGTCGGTACCCCCAACGCGGAGGCGGCGTGATGCATATCGTACAGGCCCGGCCCGACCGCTCCGGACATATTCCTACCGCCGCCGAGAGTACGGCCCGAATCACGTTCGCAGAGAAGTACGGGAGGCAGAAGCACCTGGAGTTTCTGGAACGGAAATATAGAGGGCAACTGTTCCTGCCGTTTGAAGAAGAGACCTCTCCCGGCCCGGAGGCCGGAGGGCAATGATCGCGGCAAGCCGCTTAATGATTGAATGCTGACGCGGCAAGCCGCTTAATGCTAAAACAATTTTTTAACCTAAACCTTTAAAACCCTCTCACGTGGCTTAGAGGGCATCCCCTCAATCGAAATGCTAGTACAACGATATTTCGATTGAAGAGCGGGTGCAAGGCGAGACCTCAATGAGCGCGCGGCGCTCAGTCCGTGTCGAGCCATAGCCACACGCGACATGGCTAAGATTAAATTGCATGGCATGTTTGCCCGCGTGAAGGGCAAGTTTAACAAATCGGAGACGCTGTACTTCAAGGGATGTCCTTGCGGTAAGGAGCAGCTGGGTGTGGACCTGCTGAACCCCGGAAAGGCCAACCACACCAAAAACGTACAGTGCCAGAACGCACTGAAAACCGCGGCGCAGGCTGCTAAGACGGCGCTCGCCGATCCTACGGAGCGGGCGACGCTGGAGGCGGGATTTAAAGCCCAGAAGAAGTACCGATCGCTGTATGGCTATACGGTAGCGCAGAAGTACGTGAAGCCGAACTTTGCGTAAAAACCTCTCCCTGACCCTCCCCTCAAGGGAGGAGATGGAATGATGAAATGATGGAATGATGAGCCTAATGGCTCTTAATGCTAAAAAAATTTTTTAACCTAAACCATTTAACCCCTCTCACGTGACTTAGAGGGCATCCCCTCAATCGAAATGCTAGTGCAACGATATTTCGATTGAAGAGCGGGTGCAAGGCGAGACCTCAATGAGCGCGCGGCGCTCAGTCCGTGTCGAGCCATAGCCACACGCGACATGGCAAA
>DFGU01000068.1 GCA_002371785.1 Bacteroidales bacterium UBA3742 | reverse complement strand
ACTTTGCCCAAATGGCCAAGGCCGAGTCCCTGCCCGGAGGCATTAAGTTCGCCGCTAAGACCCATATCGCTAAGCTCTTCCCGCATTGCGTGAAAGCCGCTATGTGGTTTATGGCGAATAGTAAGGAGCATGGTACGCAGTGGTGGATCAAGAACAATATTGAACCGCGTATCCATGCCTACTACGGTAGCCTGGAGGCCTACAAGGTCATCCCCGATTGGAAACATTTTGATGTCAGTCATCCCAGCGAGACGCCCGTACTCCTGGATCATGGCTACGATGAGTCGAAAGACATTGATAGTCTCACAGATGCTGAACTCCAGAAGGCGGCGGCTTTCCGTGGTGGTAAGTACCTGGGCAACGATACCTGGCAGGATGCTGAGGGTCGTACCTTCCATGCGGGACGTCGACTGATCCTACTCGGTGGACACTGGTCGCCCTACGACATGCCGTATCCCTATGCCCACGAACCCAAGGACAAGCAAATTCCCTGGCATTGGGACCGCGTAGCCAAGCAAAATCCGTTCTTCGCGCAACTCTGGTCGCCGCTCCACGAGCCGGACGAAGATAACATCTACGGCCCCGAAGTATTTGAAGGTTGGGAATGATGCATTTTGACGAGTTGCCATTATCGGACGAAGTACTGGATGCCCTGTGGGACATGCACTTCGATGAATGTACGCCCGTGCAAGAGGAGACCATTCCGGTCATCCTTGACGGCCGCGACGTCATATCCTGTGCCCAGACCGGCACAGGCAAGACGGCTGCCTATATCCTGCCGCTTTTGACCAACCTGGCCTACGACGATCACGACCCCGACCGTCTGAACGCTATCATCATGGCGCCCACGCGCGAACTGGCCCAGCAGATTGACCAACAGATGGAAGGCTTCGGCTTCTACGTGCCCTTCTCCAGCGTGGCTATCTACGGCGGCAAGGACAACGGTGCTTGGGGCAACCAGGTAAGCGGACTCCAGAAAGGTGCCGACATCGTCATCGCTACGCCGGGACGACTCCTGGCCCAGATGAATATCTACAACGTCGATTTCTCCGGCGTCAAGTACTTCATACTCGACGAGGCTGATCGCATGCTCGACATGGGCTTCTACGACGATATCATGACCATCGTCCGCCGCCTACCAAAGAACCGACAGACCATTATGTTCTCGGCCACCATGCCGTCTAAGATACGTCAGATGGCCAAGGCTATCATGCACAACCCTGTTGAGGTGCAGATAGCCGTATCGCGTCCGCCGGAAACCATCCACCAGATGTGTGCACGACTCTTCGAGGCTCAGAAACCCGGCTTCGTTCAGTTGGCACTTGCAGGTCGTAACCTCAAGAAAGTCATCATCTTTGCTGGCAAGAAGCAGCGCGTCAAAGACCTGACCCGTACCCTCCGCACGCTCCGCATTGATGCTCGCGCTATGCATAGCGACCTCGAGCAATCCGAGCGCGACCAGGTCATGCTCGATTTCCGTAACGGCAAGGTGGACGTTCTCGTAGCTACCGATGTCGTCTCACGCGGCATCGACGTCACCGACGTACCGCTCGTCATCAACTACGACGTACCCCATGATCCCGAGGACTATGTTCATCGTATCGGCCGTACGGCTCGCGCGGAAAACAGCGGCGAGGCGATCACGCTGGTGTCGCCGGAGGATGCCCGCTATTGGCATCGTATAGAGCAATTCTTGAAGAAAGATATCGAACGGCTGGCCCTGCCCAACCAACTGGGCGACGCGCCTACAGATGACGTATACGCCATTCGTTCGGGTAGAGGTTGTTCTGGCGGTTCCCGACATTCTTCGCGAAACCGAGGGGGACACCCTCGTAAGTCAAAAGGAGCATTCCGAGGGGGACATTCTCGAGGCTCAAAGCCTCGGTCCTGAGATAACTGAGTGCCTGCTCGTGGTTTAGCGGTACGGCATGAAAAGCCTCGCGCTTCAGGTCCTTTAGCATACTCAGACTATGCTGTGGAGCGATACCTTTGCCTCGTTCCTCGCCCAGCCCGAATCCGCAAGAGATGCAGGTTAGGAAGGTATATAGATAGTCTATCAGTTCCTTATACTTAGCCGGATAGGCTGTCGCAAACCGGTCGGTCAGGCGTATAGCCCAACGTTCCGGGTGCTGCAGCCATTTCTGCATCTCCTGGATATACTCCGGATGTAGTGGTGCGGGTGTCGGCTTCTTCGGCGCTTTAACGCGGAATGGCGCAAAGTCCTCTTGGTGCTTTCTCAGGCAGCATACATAGAAGCCCTCGCCACGCGTCAAGTGAGGGTAGAAATGATACCCGATGCCGCCATGTCCCTCCTGTATTCCCCACGAGGGGTCGTAGTCCAGCGGCAGGATATCTGCCCCCAAACATTCGCAAAGCCATTGTACGTTCTGCTCGTTCTCTTGCCGATTAAACGTGCAGGTCGAGTAGATCAGCACGCCGCCCGGCTTCAGGGCGTCCCATACGTCCATCAAGATGCTACGCTGACGCTCGGCGCATAGTTGCACTTGCTTTAGGCTCCATTCCTCGCGTGCCTGCATGTCCTTGCGGAACATGCCCTCACCCGAGCACGGTGCGTCCACCAGTATGCAGTCGAACAAATTCCGACATTTCTCGCCAAACTCCGAAGGTGCGTTGTGGGTCACAATGGTATTACCATTGCCCCATTTCTGGATGTTCTCTGAGAGGATAAACACGCGCTGACGCACCACCTCATTGGCCAGCAGCAAGCCCTGCTCGCCCAAATACTGACTGATCAACGTCGATTTGCCGCCCGGTGCCGCACACAGGTCCAGCACCACCGACTCGGGCTGCACGTACTGCTCCAAGGCCTGCTCGATAAACATCGAACTGGCTTCCTGAACGTAGTAGCAACCGGCATGGAAGAGGGGATCCAACGTGAACTGCGGACGCTCCGACAGGTAGTACCCGTCGATATGCCAGGGTACTTCGTCCGTGTCGCAGTCAAAGGTCAGTACGTCGATCTTGTCGTTCAGCCGGATACTACACGACGGCTCGGCCTGGAGCGAACGAAACAAATCGTCCGCCTCCGCGCCCAACTGCTGACGCATACTATCCGTGAAATCCAAAGGCAACATACCAAATTATCCCAAATTTGGTGCAAAGGTACAAAAAAAAAGCGAAAGGCGAAAGGCGAAAGGCGATTTTTTTCGCTTTTTGCCGCCTTTTCGGGGTGTTTTTCTGAAAAAATGTCGCGCGTACTTGCGTATATGGAATATTTTTTGTAATTTTGCACGGTTTTTTGTAAACTGAATCATTATGCGCAAGAGCGTACGATATATATGCATGTTGTGGATGCTGCTGATCTCGATGAGTTTGGCAGCTGCGGGAGTGACGCGCGTCACCGGCAAGGTGGTCGAGGCTGGCACCGGCGAGGTGCTGCCATTTACCCAGATCTATTTCGAGGGCACCCAGATCGGTACCACCAGCGACATGAACGGTAAGTTCGAGATTCAGAACGAGCGTGACCTGATCACCATCTGCTTCCGCATGCTGGGCTATAAGACCAAGGTGATGACCGTCAAGCCCGGCCGAACCACCAACCTATTTGTGGTCCTCGAACCCTCGACGATGGAGCTGGAGGACGTGATCGTAACGCCCAAGAAGTCGCGCGAGAAATACCGCCGCAAGGGCAATCCGGCCGTCGACCTGATCAAAAACGTCATTGCTAACAAGGATCGCAACCGCGTCGGTCATGGCGATACCTACAAGGTACAGAGTTACGAGAAACTGGTCATGGCCCTCGAGCCCTTCGACTACAACCTGGATAAGAACGCTTTCTGGCGCGACTTTAAGTTCCTGGAGAACTACGTCGACACCATGGCTTTCGAGGATGGAGTCCTAGTCATCGATAGCGGCCACGTCCATATCGATAGCCTCCAGATCGGCGAGGATACTACCATTGTCAATATCGACAGCATCGTTATCGTGCGCAACGAGGAGGTAGCCGATACCAACAAGACCACGATTCTCACTATGTCGCTTCGCGAGACGATGGCCGAGGAGTATGTCCAGACCAGCCCCCGCAAAGAGCGCAAGGTTATCTACGCCAAGCGTTGGGAGGGCCTCGACGAACTGCTCGACAACGGTACGATGTCCAGCAACCTGCAGGCTATGTTCCAGCCCATGGATATCTTTGCCAACGACATCAACCTGATGCTCAACCGCTTCGTCAGTCCGTTGTCGTCGTCCCTGGCCGTCAGCTTCTACCACTACTACATCATGGATACCATCCTGATCGAGGGTACCAAGTGCGTTGATCTGGCCTTCGTGCCGGTCAATAGCGAAAGCTTCGGCTTCACCGGCCACCTCTATATCGCTGCCGACTCTACCTACGCCCTCAAGCGCTACAAGATCAACGTACCGCCGCATATCAACCTCAACTGGCTCAGCCATATGTCGGTGCGTGAGACCTTCCGGCAATTGCCCGATGGTAAGTGGGCCAGCGAGGAAGTGAATACCCACGTGCGTTTTGCGGTGCGCAAGAAATCTAAGCATAATATCTACGCCCGCCAGACCCGCCATTTCAGTAACTACGAAGTGGGTGTCCCCATTCCCGACAGCCTCTTCTATATGGCCGGAGACGAGGTGACGCTCAAGGATGCGAAGAAAGTGCCCGATACGGCTTGGGATACCATGCGTCCGATCGAGTTGACGCAAAAAGAGTTGCTCGTTCGCAACCTGCAGAGCGAACTGATGAGCGTACCGAAGTTCCACGCCCTGGTCAATACGGTCAACATCCTCATCCAGGAGTTTATACCTACCACCGCCAACGCCGACTCCAGCAAGTGGGATTTCGGTCCTATCTTCAATACCTTCTGCTACAACGAGCAGGAAGGCTGTCGTCTGCGTATCGGCGGTATGACCACCGCCAACCTCAACCCGCACTGGTACACCTATATCTACGGTGCCTACGGCTTCACCGACCAGCGCTTCAAGGGTAGCATCACGGCTCTCTATTCGTTCAACAGGAAGGAGTACTTCCCCTACGAGACGCTGCGCCACTATATCGCGCTCCAACTCAGTTACGACCTGGAGGAACTCGGTCAGACCTACCGCGTCCTCGACCGCGACAATATCTTCATGTCCATCAAGTTCAACTACTCGCCCAAACCCATGCAGTATATCGGTCGTATCCGGCTGAAGTACGAGAAGGAGTGGGCCAACCAGTTCTCTATCCTCACCTGGTTCGACTTTATGAACAACCAGCCTAACGGTTCCCTCGGTGCCGGCAACCCGCAATGGGCTGCCCCCAACGCCGCCCGTTCGCCCCTCACGCTCCGCTATATGAAGCGTCTGGACGATGGCAGCTATATAGAGCGCCCGTTCTACCACGATGCACAGTGGACCTTCCAGCTCCGCTACTCGCCCGGCGGCTATATCTACAATGACCGTCAGGGTATCGAGTCGCCTTTCAACCTGTGGAAGGATGCTCCCGTCTTCCGTTTCACTAATGAGATGGGTTACATCCTTGAAGACAAGTACTTCTACAATCGCATCCAGCTCAGTGCCGAGAAACGTATCTGGCTCTCCGCTTTTGGTCACCTGGACGTGACGGGTGATGTGGGTTATATCGCTACCAATAGCAAGGTGCCTTTCACCAAGCTCTTTATCCCCACCAGCAACACCTCCATCCTCATGGACCCCAAGGCTTTCAACCTCATGCAACCGATGGAGTTCCTCATGGATCGTTATGCATCTATCCATATGACCTATTATCTCAAGGGATGGATCATCAACCGCATACCCGGACTCAACAAACTCAAGCTCCGCGGTATCCTTAGCTATCATATGCTGGCCGGCTACCTGGGCGATCGCAACAACCCGTTCAAGACCGACGGCCTCTACGACCTGCCCTATAGTTACACCGTATCTATGGGCGAGGCAGCTGTGCCTGTTCAGGCCCGAACCGATTTCTCCGATGGCAAGTACAGCTACATGCCCTATATGGAGATCACGGCCGGTATAGAGAATATATTCAAGTTGATACGTATCGAGTACGTCCGCCGTCTGACCCACCTCACTGCCCCAGGCGGACAGAAACTGGGACCCTGGCAACGCAACGGTATACGTATCACCTTGCGTGTCGCAATGTAACAACTGAAAGCTGACGCCTGATAGCTGAAAGCTGACGGCTGATGGCTGATAACTAAAAGATATATGAACATTATTAAAACTCCAATCGAGGGACTGCTGGTCATCGAACCGCGCGTGTTTACCGATGCTCGTGGCTATTTTGTCGAGACCTACAACGAGCAGCGCTACCGCGAAGCCGGCATCGATGCTCAGTTTGTCCAGGACAACCAGTCATGCTCCAGCTATGGTGTCGTACGTGGCCTCCATTTCCAGCGTCCTCCGTATAGCCAGGCTAAGTTGGTCTGCTGCACCGTCGGACGTGTGCTCGACGTAGCTGTCGATTTGCGCAAAGAGAGTTCCACCTTTGGTCAGTGGTTTGCCGTCGAACTGAGCGA
>DFGU01000053.1 GCA_002371785.1 Bacteroidales bacterium UBA3742 | reverse complement strand
TTTAGGGTGGGTTCCCTCCGAAAGTACATTCGCATTTTTCAGCCTATATGCTCCATGAGGAAATATTTTCGAGACGCAACGCGTCTATATTTTAGTCAGGCTATATACCGCTTTATGCAAGCATAACGGTCTATATCCTAACAAAATTATAGGATTTTATCCTATTTACGAAAATATTTCCCTCAAAATTTGCATATATGAAAAATTTGTTGTACCTTTGCACGCTAATTTGCATATATGCGCGCTTACGCGAAACATATTATCATGCTGATGGTGGCCGCAATGGTCGCCGTAGGGGCATTTGGTCAGGTGCGGCAGTCGGAACAGGCTGTTCACCCGGATCAGCTGTCCCCTACCCGTTTGGCGGATATATTGGGCGATACGATACCGGAAGAGAAAGAGGATAGCGTAGTCGTCATCAAGCAGAACAACAGCGTGAAGTCGCCTATACCCTACTCGTCAAATGACTCGATGGTGGTGTACAAAGACGGCCGGGCATTCCTGTTCGGAAAAGGAAATATCAAGTTCGAAGGCATGGAGCTGGAGAGCGAGTATATCCGCATGAACATGGACAGCAGTACGATCTACGCCACGGGACGATATGACTCGGTGAATGACGAATGGATCGGACGGCCTGTGTATAAAGACCAAAAGGACTCTTACAGCGCCAACGAGATGATCTACAACCTGGAGACGCAGAAAGGATTTATCAAGAACGTCGTCACCCAGCAAGGCGAGGGATACATCATTGCGGAGAAGGCCAAGAAAGTGGGTGAAGACGTACTGATGATGGCCGGTGGAAAGTACACGACCTGCGACCAGCACGAGCATCCGCACTTCTACCTACGGATGACAAAGGCCAAGGTGAAGCCGGGCGACTACGTAGCGACGGGTCCGGCCTATATGGTGGTGGGCGAAGTGCCGCTACCGCTGGCCATACCGTTCGGTTTCTTCCCCTTCACGAACAAATACTCGAGCGGACTCATCATGCCGAACTTCGGCGACGACGGTACGCGCGGATTGTACCTGAGTGGTCTGGGCTACTACTTCGCGATCAACGACTACGTGGATCTGGAGGTGAAGGGCGATATATACTCAAAGGGCACCTGGGCCGTCTATGCCAACAGCCGCTATACGAAACGGTATTGGTTCAACGGCAACGTGTCGATAGCCTACCGTACGGACGTGACGGGTGAACGAGACATGCCGGACTATGAGAAGCGGACCAATTTCTCGGTGAAATGGACCCACTCGCAGGACCCGAAGGCCAATCCGTACTGCAACTTCTCGGCGAGCGTCAACTTCTCGACCAGCGGTTACAACCGATCGAACATCAACAGCTACTACAACACGGCGCTATACTCGGAGAACGAGAAGAGTTCGTCGATCAACTATACCCAGCGCTTCCCGAACAGTCCGTGGAATATCAGTCTGACGATGAACGTCAACCAGCGTACCAAGGACTCGACTATCTCGCTTACCCTGCCGCAACTGACAGTCAACATGAGCAAGATATACCCCTTCAAGCGCAAGAAGCCGGTGGGCAAGGAGAAATGGTATGAGAAGATCGGCTTCAGCTACACGGGTGAGGGACGTATCTCGGTGAGCAGCATCAAGGAAGACAAGATCTTGCACTCGGACTTCCTACGCGACTGGCAGACGGGAATGCGGCACAGCATACCGAGCATATCGGCTACGTTTGCGTTGTTTAAGTACCTGAATATCACGCCATCGATCAGTCTGACGGATCGTATGTATTTCCAGCGGGTGGATTGCACATTCGACGAGCAGCAACAGGCCTTGACGCGCGACACGACGCGAGGGTTCTACAACGTCTTCAACTTTGATGTGGGCCTGAGTATGTCTACCAAGCTATACGGATTCTTCACGCCATCAAAGAAGGTGTTCCCCAATAGCAAGGTGGAGAAATTCCGGCACGTGATCACGCCTTCGCTATCGTTCAGCTACCACCCCGACTTCGGCAAAGCCGGATGGGGCTACTACGGATCGTACGAAGAGCCGATCTATTCGGGCGTGGACAGCGTGACGGGCCGCAAGATACAGAAAATAGACGACCAAGGCAACCCGGTGTATGAGCACCGCGTCTATGATCGCTTCCCGGGAGCGATATACGGCAATGCGCCCAACGGCGCCGCGGCCAGTCTGCATTTCTCGATCGACAACAACCTGGAGATGAAGATCGTCAACCGCAAGGATACGACGGGTAAGGAGCCATTTAAGGTGGTGAGCCTGATCGACCAGTTCAGCATCTCGGGTGGCTACAACTTCATTGCCGACTCGATGAACTGGGAACGCTTTAACATCCTGCTGCGCTTCAAGACGCCGTGGCTGAAGGCGCTGCCGAGTATCTCGCTGCGCACGACCCTGGATCCGTATATGTACGAGCTGGACTCGTACGGCCGACCGGTGCGCACCAACAAGCAGTACTGGAAGAACGGCCGCTTCCCACACTGGAGCGGAACGGGATTCCAGTTCAGCTACACGTTCAACAACGACACCTTCAAGAAATGGTTCGGCAAGAAAGACGGCAAGAAGCATGAGGAGCATGAGGAGGAGCAGGACGAGCCGTTCAGCGTGACGGAGGACGGTATGGGTGTGAACGGCAAGGTGCACGACCACGACCACAACAAGGAGACGGAGGCAGCCGAAGTGGATGACGGGTACGTGAAGACCAAGATCAACTGGAGCCTGTCGTTCAACTACTCCGTCAACTACGGTGCGGGTAGCGAGTTCGACTACGAGAAGATGTACTATAAGATGGTGTGGACCCACTACCTGAGTCTGTCGGGCAATATATCGCTTGGCGACGGCTGGAAAGTGAGTGCGAGCACGACGTTCGACTTCAAGAACAAGCGGTTTAACACGGCCACGTTCAACGTCAGTCGCGACTTGCACTGCTGGAATATGTCGGCCAGCTTTGTGCCGTTCGGGCCGAACAAGAGTTATACCTTCCATATCGGCGTGAATGCTTCGATGTTGGCGGACCTGAAGTACGATAAGACGAGTTATAATAGCACGAATAAACGCGTAGATTGGTGGTAGTCGCGTCGGCTCTTGGATTGCACAGAATGAGCGGCGCTCATTAAAGCGACCAAGGCCTCCGCTCTCCCCAAAAATTAAAATTTTCGGGGACCCCGATTAAGATTTGAAGATTTGAAAATTTGAAGATTATATGATTGAAAATCAAAAAGTAGTGACGGCAACGTACGACCTGTATATTGCCGGAGAGACAGAGGGCCAAGAGGAGCTCTATGAGCAGGCCACGGAGAAACGTCCGTTGATCTATTGTCACGGCGAAGGCATGATGTTACCAGCCTTTGAGGCCGCTATGGCGGGTAAAGAGCCGGGTGATGCGTTCGACTTCACCATTGCCTGCGAGGATGCCTACGGCGAGTACGACGAGCGCGGACTCAAGCAACTGCCCCGAGAGATGTTCTACAACGGTGACGGCGAGTTTGACGACGAGCGCGTGTATGAAGGCAACGTGATCCCGATGCATACGGCCGAGGGCCAGATCGTGCATGCCTACGTCGTAGAGGTAGCGGACAAGACAGTGACCATCGACCTGAATCATCCGCTGGCCGGTGAGTACCTGCACTTTGTGGGCCGAGTGCTGGAGGTGCGTGATGCCACGACCGAGGAGCTGGACCAGATACGTCATCCGAAGCATTGCTGCCACGGAGGCGGCAAATGCAAAGGCGAAGGGCGAAAGGCTAAAGGCGAATGCTGCGGCGACGGAGGTTGCGGAGGATGCGGAGAGTAAACCCATCGAACTCATCGGAGTAACTCGCCCCCTGCGAGACTACTCTCGCGGTCCCATTCCGCTCGAGAGGCCTCCGATTGAGTTGATGTGCTTACAAACAAGATAGTAAAAATTAGTAAGAATTAAAAATTTTTAGGCTATGGCGAATATTGTGGCTATAGTGGGTCGTCCTAATGTTGGGAAATCGACCCTGTTTAACCGCCTGACGGGTACCCGTAGGGCGATAGTGATGAATACGGCCGGTACGACGCGCGATCGTCAGTACGGTAAGTGCGAGTGGTGCGGCAAGGAGTTTTCGGTGATCGACACCGGCGGATGGGTGGTCAACTCGGACGATACGTTCGAGAGCGAGATCAACCGTCAGGTGGATATTGCCATCAAGGAGGCCGATGTGGTGCTGCTGGTGGTGGACGTGAACGAGGGTGTGACCCAGTTCGACACCGAGGTGGCGCACCTGCTGCGTCAGGCCAAGAAGCCGACGGTGCTGGCCGTGAACAAAGTGGATACGTTTGAGAATCAGTACGGTGCGGCCGAGTTCTACAAGTTGGGGCTGGGCGAACCGTTCATCCTCTCTGCCGAGAACGGCCTGGGTAGCGGTGACCTGCTGGACGAGATATGTTCGCGTTTCCGCAAGGACGATACCGACGAGGAGATAGACGACCTGCCGAGGTTTGCTATCGTAGGTCGTCCGAATGCCGGTAAGTCAAGCATACTGAACGCCCTGATCGGCGAGGAGCGCTCGATCGTGACAGACATACCGGGTACGACGCGCGACTCGATCTACACACGGTATAACAAGTTCGGCAAGGATTTTTATCTGGTCGATACGGCCGGTATCCGCAAGAAAGCCAAGGTGACGGAGGATATGGAGTACTACTCCGTAGTACGTTCAATCCGTGCGATCGAGAACTCGGATGTCTGCATCCTGATGCTGGACGCTACGCGTGGCATCGAGGCGCAGGACCTGAATATCTACGCGCTGGTGCAGAAGAACAAGAAAGGATTGGTGGTGTGCGTCAACAAATGGGACCTCGTCGAGAGCAAGACGACCCAGGACATCAAGGGCTATGAGAACGCCATCCGCGAACGTCTGGCCCCGTTTACCGACTTCCCGATCATCTTCACCTCGGCGCTCACCAAACAACGCATCTACAAGGTGATGGAGACGGCCCTGCATGTGTATGAGAACAAGCAGCGCAAGGTACCTACGGCCCAACTGAACGACAAGTTTCTGCCGCTGATCGAGAACTACCCGCCCCCAGCCAACAAGGGCAAGTATATCAAGATCAAGTACTGCACCCAGTTGCCGAATACCCAGGTACCGACCTTCGTATTCTTTGCCAACCTGCCGCAGTACGTGAAGGAACCGTACCGCCGCTTCCTGGAGAATAAGTTGCGCTCGTGGTGGGACTTCAACGGAACACCCGTGCAATTATTTATTAGAGGGAAATAGGTCGTTAGTCGTTGGTCGTTGGTCGTTAGTCGTTAGTCGTTAGTCGTTGGTCGTTAGAAATTGGATGATTTTTAAGAAAAAGTATACTTTTTCATAAAATTGTTTGCATATTCCAAAAAATTGTTGTATCTTTGCACGCTTAATTCGGTGTAATGAAGATAATAGGCTTTGTACATAGTAATGGCGAAGGGCGAAAGGCTAATGGCGAATGGGAGATGGTGCTGAAAGGCGACAGTTGTCTGCTGAACGGACGGAAGCCTTTCTTCGTGCCGGATTGGAGCCAAGAGATCGGCGTGACGCCATGCATGATTTTGCGCGTAAGCCGCCTGGGTAAAGAGATTGCGCTCAAGTTTGCCGATCGCTACTACGACGCGATAGCTCCGGGAGAGGATTTTGTGGCGATGGACGTACTGCGCGAAGCGAAAGCAGCCGGTAAGCCCTGGACCAAAGCCTTGGCGTTTGACTATTCACTGGCGATTGGAGAATGGCTTACTAATGATGAAATGATCGCGGCTATGCCGCTCAATGATGAAATGATGATTTTATCTCCGGAAGAGGCAATCGTGGAGGCGAGCAAGGTGATGA
>DFGU01000029.1 GCA_002371785.1 Bacteroidales bacterium UBA3742 | reverse complement strand
TATAGACTGTGCCCAGCGGGTCGATGGCCTTGACGATACCCGAGAACAGAAAGGTCAGCGCCAGCAGCGCCTGGGCTATATGGCCCATGATGAGTTGCAGTTTTTTCATAAGCTGTAATGAATCAGGTCGAAGATAGCGTAGTTAATAATATCAAAATAGTTACCCTCTACGCCCTCCGACGCGATGGTCTTGCCCTCGTTGGTGAGGATGGTTTTGATGCGGATGATCTTCGCCAGAATCATGTCTACGATGCCCTCTTTCGACATCTCGCGCCAGGCTTCTCCGTAGTCATGATTCTTGCGAAGCATCAGTTCCTTGGTCTCGGCAAGCACGCTGTCATACCGGGCCATGGCCTCGTCGTTGCTCATGTCGATAGCGTCGGCGTAGCCCGTGCGCGCCTGTATGATAGCCGTGATGCCGTAGTTGATAATGGCACGCAGGTTGCCCTCTATATCATCGCCCACGAGGCTCACCCCCGTCTCTTGGCGTTGGCGGATATTGCAGGCCTTGATATAGAGTTGATCGGTAATACCGTGCAGACGGAAGATGCGCCACGAAGCACCGTAGTCTTGCATCTTGTCCGCAAATATCTGACGGCAGCGCGCCGTCACCTCGTCAAATTGCTTAGCTGTGTCCATTATTCGATTTATTTTTTTGAAAAAAACCTTAAAAACACGTCTGATTCTTGATTTTAGTGCTACGCACTTTGAATCTTGATTTGCTAAGTTGCCCTCGTAAATGAATTTACAGGCCACCTTATCAACTCAATCTTCATCTCTTTGAGATAAAATCAATCATCAGAAAAACATAAAAAAGTTATCAATGGTCACTCATACTCAGTCTATATTCTATCAGCCAGAGGCGGTCTATACTCTATCAGCGCAGCGGTCTCAAGAATAAAGATGTACGATGTTTTTTTTGTTTTTTTCCTTATAATTATTACTTGATTTCTACTCCGGTGAGCGTGTAGGTCTTGCCCTCGCGGAGGATATATACCTGTCCGTTGTAGATCACTTTGCGTACTGCGGGGGCATCCGTCTCGGTCTGCTCCAGTGCGGTACCGTGGTCGCAAGCCGTGCTGTAGTTGCTATAGGTCGTGCCGCTGCCACCGGCTGCGCCACCGATCTCGAGGTCGAAGTACTCGGTACCGTTGATGTTGCTGGTAGCATATGCGCCAAAGACGTTGTACTCGCCTTCACGGAACGAGAGTGCACGATTTGCGTTGGTGCTGCTGTTGACGCGCCAGGTGCCCTGGGTACCGGCTTCTACGGTCCAGGTGTAAGCCGACGTGGACAGGCTGACGTTGGTCTTCGAACCGTTCGTTAGGTACTTACCGCCGGTCTGGATGGTGAATCCGCCCGAAACAGGCGTTACGACAAACTCAGCAGCCTCGGCCTCGCTGGTCGTGCTCTGGAGCTTGTTGTTGTTGACCGTACCGGTAGCATAGTAGGTGGTGTTGCCGGCCTGAGCGTAGATCTTGAACGTACCGCCTGTGGTGCCGTCGAATCCGGCTGCTACGGGAGCTTCGCCCTCTTCCATATCGGCAAATACAGCGTAGAAGGTAGCGCCTTCGGATACGGGGCTGCCTGCCTTGGCAAAGGTCGGAGCGGTGGTCTCGCTGCTGTAGTTCTGTTGGCTGCACCAGCCTACGAATACGCGGCCGTCGCTGCAAGATACGGGATCGGTGGCCGGCAGCACGAGCGTACCGGTACTCTGAACGGTCTCATACGGACGACCATAAGCCACGAACTGTACGTCGAACGGATCGACTACGATCTGCGGCTCCTCGATATAGGTGAGGGTCACGATGCCGTTCTGCTCGGCGATGTTCAATAGCGGCTTACCGCTTACGCCCGTCCAGCTGGTCTTCTTGCTGGTACCCGGGAAGGTATTCTTCGGGCAGTTGTCGGTCGAGCCGTCCCATCCGATCTTAGATCCGGAAGCCGAAACGATGGTGTAGTACGGGTTGTTGGCCGTGTTGTTGGGCTCGTTGTTGGTCCACTTGCTCTCGTTGAAGTTGACCTTCCAGATCAGCATGCCATGACCCGTCAGCGGAGCGTCCCAGCCCTGTGCCTGGCGGTTCTCGATATAGTAACGTAAGCCTGCGGTGGTGGGACCTACATAGTTGCCGTTGGTGGTAATCTGGTAGGGCTGGTAGTTCTGCGTACCGTTGGCATAGAGCGTCAGGTTCTGACCCTCGTTACCCGGGTTGATGGTGGTAGCCCATCCGAAGAACTCCTTCTCCCACGGGCTGTAGTTAGGCGGGCAGTGACCGTCACCATTGTAAGCACCGCCGTCCATCACATCCCAATCACAGGGTGTGAGGTTATTGTCATAGTTGGTGCCGTAGTTGGTGTCATAGAAATCAGGCATACCCATCACGTGACCGAACTCATGGCAGAGCGTACCGATACCGCCTAGGCTGTTGCCCGACAGCTCGCTCGACATAGCGTAGTTCTCAATCGTCTTGCCGCCCAGTTTGCATTGCGCAGCCGTATAGGTGCAAGAGCCGTACGAACGTGCAGAACTTACTTCCCAGTTGTGCGGCCAGATAGTCTCGGACGTACCGCCATCGGCCTGACCCTTGCCGGCGTAGATGACATAGACGAAATCGACGTAGCCGTCGTTGTCGGAGTCGTAGTCGGCCCAGTTGATGGTGAACTGCTCGTTCGCCAGGCGGCAACCCTCTACCACTGCATCGGTCGCGTGCTGGTCGTCACCCTCTTCGC
>DFGU01000067.1 GCA_002371785.1 Bacteroidales bacterium UBA3742 | reverse complement strand
GTGACCGGATGGCGCTTCATCTACAATGCTAACGGTCTCAAGCAAATCAACCATGCCGGAGCATTCAGTTCGCTCCAGAAGAATACATGGTACACCCTCTCGCAGCCGATTACCTATGCCGAGGACTTTATCCCGATGACCCTGGACATCTTGATTAGTTCCGCGCAGTCGGATAATTTGTCGGACTACTTTGTCAGCGCAGACGGTGCGCAAACGAGCAAGCGTCATACCTCCAAGATGTATGTGGACAACCTCCGTTTCACGTACAACTCCTCGCTCAGCGGTCTCACCGTGGCCGGAACAGCTGCTACCCAGAGCGGTAACGACTTTGCCGCTACGATCAATTCGGAGACGATCGGTTTGCCGGCTCTTACCTTCCAGCACCCTGTGCCGGACCAGATGCCGGTATGCACATGGTCCGAAGAGGTGAACGGCGTCCGCACGGCTACTATTCGCAACTACGGCGAGAACCTCTCCTATACCGACTATACGCTTACCGTCACTCGTCCGCGCTCGACCAACACGTCCTGCACCTACCTGGTGACTGACCATGATCTGTCGGTTCAGAAGGGCTCGCCCTACCAGACGATAGCCATCAGCCGCAACGATACGGCGTATGTCATCACCGTTACCGCTGAATCGGGTGCCGAGGCCGTTTATTACGCTGCATGGCAGCCTTCTGCAGCCACCACGGCTCGTATCCACGACCTGCCGGGTGAGACCCAGATACCGGGCACCTCTACGGCCCACCTGATCAACCTGATCTCTGATCCGGTGCTCAACTACGATCGTGAGTATGCGCTGGATAGCGTCTTCATGGTCGTTACCACCCCGCAGTACGAACTCCACGTCTTCGGCGCCTCCAACGACACGACGTATATCATCCCGCGTGAGGTGTCCGACAACGCACTCCTCGCCTCGATGACGACCAACGACGAGTCCGTTCCCGGCTTCTATAGCGAGACCTACGACTATTACGTTACCATCCAGTCGCTCGACTCGTTCTCGGCCGTGCCGCAAGACCCGAATGCCGACGTACAATATACCATCGTGCCGATCGATGACAACCATGCCGCTATATTCGTGCTCGTCACGGCAGCCGATGCCACCACGCAGCGCCATTACTCCGTACTGGCCAACATACGTACCCTCTCGTCGGATGCTTACCTCACGGCCATCCATGCTGATGGTGTACTGCTCTCCGACTTTGCGTCCGGCAAGTACGACTACCAGATCGATCTGCCGACCAACTCGTCGATACCGACCATTTCCAATATCGCTTGTCCGGGTGCTACGGTAGAGACATCGACGCTCCAGCATGGTGCGTCTATGACGATCACCTTTACCGTCACGTCCGAGGACGAAACGGTTCAGCGCATCTATACCGTCTATGCCCATGTGCTGCCGTCTGAGGTATGCACCCTGAGCGACCTGCTCGTCTCCGGCATCACCGTGGATGGCTTCAGCCCGGCTCAGACGACCTATAACGTCGAACTCCCGTACGGCACCACTACCTTGCCTGACGTCGACTACGTCCTGGCCGATGTGCATAGTACGGCTATCCAGAATACCGAAGACAAGACCCTGACCATTACCGTCACGGCCGAAGATGGTATCCACACTACGGACTATACCATCGTCTTCACGATCGCCAAGTCCACCAATGCCGACCTGACAGCTATCCTGCTGGACAACGCACCTCTGGCAACCTTCTTCTCCGATGAGCACCACTACGACATTTCCCTGCCGTACGGCGCCTCTATCCCGACGATTGATGCCGAACCCGCCGATCCGGTAGCTACCGTCCAGATCAACGGCAACACCATTACCGTCACGGCTGAGGATGGCACGACGACTCAGACCTATACGATCTCGTTCACCTATCTGCCGTCCACCAACGCCAACTTGCTCTCTATCGCCTTGGATGGCGTAGAGCAGCGCGGCTACCAGCCCGACCACTTCGAGTATACCGACACCGTGGCATACGGCGCTACGATGCCTGTCATTACCTGGACGGTAGCCGACGAGCAGCAGACGGTGGATACCGCGTGGGTAGGGGATACCCAACTCACTATTACCGTTACGGCCGGAGATGGTACTACCATCACGGAATATACCATCACCTTCCTCCACCTGCTCTCGTCCAACTGGCATCTGGCTGACTTGAGCGTACGTGGCGTGACGGTAGATGGTTTCCGTCCCGACTCGGTAGAATATACCGTTACCTATCCGGTGGCAACCCCCGAATCGGCCCTCTTCCAGCTTGCCGATGTGGCGGCTACCCCCGAGGACCCGGATGCAACGCTTGCCATCTCTATGGACGGTACGACGGCCCAGATCCTCGTGACTGCTCCCGATGGTACGCGCGGTGTCTATGTCGTACATCAGAAGATACTGCTCTCCTCTGAGGCACGTCTGCGTATGATCTGGCTGAATGGCGCTGAGCAGCGTGGCTTCCATCCCGATACGCTCAACTATACCATCGAACTGGCACAGGGTGCCACCCTCCCCGTCATCACGGCCGAGACCATCGACACCCTCGCTACCTGGGACCAGGGTATGCCTGTCGAGATAGAGAACGGACATCGTGTAGAGCTCTACACCACGGCCCAAGACGGTTCGTCGCTCACCTATACGCTCCGCTTCCAGTACGCGAAATGGGCTGCCTCCACGACCATCGATACCGACGACTATATCTTCTATTCTATCGGTAATGGTCAGTACAAGGCTGTCACGATCGGTATTGGCGTCCAGCTGGGGATCTACGACATGTATGGTCATCTCCACCTCCTGGGTACTGTGCCTACGGCCGATCCGGCTGATGTCGAGGTGGGTATCGATACCAATGGCAACCAGCGTATCATCTCCGTTAAGCCGAGTGCAGCCGGACTGATCTTCGACGCACCCGAAGGACAATATATGTTCTACGTCTTCTTCGACTCCAAGACCAAGAAGATCGAGAAGGGAGGTAAATTCCTATACATACGCTGATGAATAGCTTGCCATCTCCCATCCTAATTGTCGGTCCTTGCGCCGCAGAGTCGCGCGAACAAGTGCTTACCGCTGCCCGGTTGCTCTCAGAGCAAGCCGGTGCAGCACCTATTATATTTCGCGCGGGTGCGTGGAAACCGCGTACCAGTCCTCGTACGTTCCAGGGACTTGGTGCCGAAGCCCTCACGTGGCTTGCCGAGGCGCGTCTGCTCTACCATTTTCCCGTGGCTACCGAGGTAGCTACCCCCGAGCACGTACGCCTCGCCCTTGCGGCCGGTATTGACTATCTATGGCTCGGCGCACGCACTTCGGCCAGCCCGATAGCCGTTCAGGCTATAGCCGATGCGCTCCGTGCCAACAAGCAAAAGCCCCTTGGCGTACTCGTCAAGAACCCCGTCAACCCGGATCCGGAACTCTGGCTCGGCAACCTCCAGCGTATCGCTTCGGCCGACGTACCCGTCATAGCCGTCCATCGCGGATGCTCGCATCGTCCATGCTGGTCGATGGCGCACAAGGTGCGTCTGGCTCGACCCGACATACCCATGCTGCTCGATCCGAGCCACCTGACCGGTGACGCGGCTCTCATCCCTGAGGCTGTCCAAAAAGTTGCTCTCCTCGCACTCGATGGCGCGATGATCGAGGTACATCCTTGTCCCGCTGATGCGCTCTCTGATGCGGTGCAACAGTTGACTCCCGATGCCTTTTGTAGTCTCTTGCCTGATCTGCAACGTCCGGCGGACGAGAATGCCCAACTCAACTGGTATCGCGCCGAGATCGACGAACTGGACGATGCGCTATGGGACACCTTATTACAACGTCTGCGCGTGTGCGAAGATATAGGTACGTGGAAGAAACAGCACCATATGCCGCCTCTCCAGCCCGAGCGCTTCGAGCAGATCCTCCATGCACGCATGGAGTGGGGCAGTCAGCACGGCATCTCCCCCGAAGCCATCGAGACCATCCTCTCGGCCATCCATTCCGAATCGCTCAAGAGGCAGTAAAACCCGAATTTTCGAATCTTCGAATTTTCGAATCTTCAAATCTTCAAATTTTTCGATTTTTTTTGCATATGTCAAAAAAAAATCGTACCTTTGCAGCCGATTTGGAAAACCGTAACGAACAACGTTGGGATTTGACCATCACGCCGCGAGATCGATTGCTCGCCGTGGATTGGAAGGAAATATGGCGCTACCGCGACATGTTCCTGCTCTTCGTAGCCCGTAATTTCCGTACGGCTTACAAGCAGACTATCCTGGGTCCGCTGTGGTTTATCATCACCCCCGTGCTGTCTGTGATCGTCTATGTGACGGTTTTCGGAGGCATTGCAGGTATCCCCACCGATGGCGTACCGCCTATCCTGTTCTACCTGCTCGGTATTTCCGTTTGGGGCTATTTCGCCAGTTGCCTTAGCGCAACGTCCAACTCGTTCGTTTCCAACGCCGACATATTCGGAAAAGTCTATTTCCCGCGTATTATCATGCCGTTGGTAGCCGTCACCACTAATCTGCTGTCGTTTGCTATCCAACTTGCTATATTTGCGGCATTCTATATCTATTATGTCGCTACGGGTACGCCCATGACCATCCATTGGCAAGTGGTACTGTTCCCGGTATTTGTCCTGATCCTGGCCTTTATGTCCGTCGGATTCGGTATGATCTTTTCGTCGCTTACCACCAAGTATCGCGACCTGCAAATCATGCTCGCCAAGATCATCTCCCTCTGGGTGTATATCACGCCGGTCATCTATCCGCTTAGCATGGTGACGAACGAGAAACTCCATCTCGCGATGAGTCTGAATCCCGTCACGCCCGTTATGGAGGCTATCAAGTACTCGCTCCTTGGTCAGGGCCAGTTCTCCTGGGGCTGGCTGTGTTATAGCGTCCTGTTTACGATTGTACTACTCATCTTCGGCCTTATGCTTTTCAATAAGGTCCAGAAATCATTTATGGATACGGTGTAGCCTTTGACTACAATGTTGGAATGTTGAGCCGAAGGCTCCTAATGATGGCTCCGCCTATTGATATATGTTATGAGTGAGAAAGATAAACCATATAGACAAAAGTTTATGCACTTTGCAGTAAGAATGGTTAAACTGAAAAATTATCTTAATGCAGAAAAGCATGAATATAATATAGCTGATCAGATACAACGTTCAGGCACTGCAATTGGTGCATTACATCGAGAAGCAATTAATGCAGAAAGCGCTTTGGATTTTGTACATAAACTTTCTATTGCGCAAAAAGAATGTAATGAAACTATGTATTGGTTAGAACTTTTGCGTGAAACCGAATATTTAAAAGAACAAGAATTTAACGATTTATATCAAGAAGCAAAGGAGATAATGAAAATGTTAACCGTAAGTATATTAACTACTAAAAAGAGCATTAACCTCCAGATAAAACATTGATAAGCGTCAGCTTATATCATTAAAATTAAGATAGCATTGATAAGCGTCAGCTTATATCATTAAAATTAAGATAGCATTGATAAGCGTCAGCTTATATCATTAAAAGATATCGTTTTGAGTAATAACGAAAAAAAATATTTTAACACTGTCATAACTCCCGAGAGTTATTCTCGGGGGTTAGGACTTCGCGAACTATGGGCGAAACGCTACCTCGTTTGGCTCTTCATTAAGCGCGACATCACGGTGCAGTACAAGCAGACCATCTTCGGTATGGGCTGGTATTTCGTCTCGCCGCTCTTCACGATGTTCATGTATATCGTGGTCTTTGGCAAGATAGCCGGTATTCCTACCGACGATGTGCCGCAATCGGTCTTCTACCTGAGCGGTATCTGCCTCTGGGAGTACTTCTCTACTTGCCTTACCGAGGTGGCCGGTACGTTTCAGACCAACGCAGCCCTATTCGGCAAGGTCTATTTTCCGCGACTGGTAGCACCGGTCTCCAAAGTAGCTTCTAAGATGTTCCGCTTCGGCCTGCAGCTGAGCACCTTCATCATCGTCTATATCGTCTATGTGTTGCATGGCTACCAGCTTTGTCCTAACTGGTACCTGTTGCTCTTCCCGGTGCTTATCCTGATGATTCAGATGCTCGCACTCGGCCTTGGACTCATCGTCTCTTCGCTTACTACCAAGTATCGCGACCTGACCAACTTCTTCGGCGTCTTCGTCTCCCTCTGGATGTACGCGACCCCGATCGTCTATCCGCTCAGCTACGTGGAGAATCCGACCCTGCACAAGATCATGCTCTTCAACCCCATGACGGCGATCATAGAGAGCTTCAAATACGGTGCCTACGGTGCCGGACAGTTCTCGTGGACCGCTCTCGGTTATAGCGCTCTGATCATCCTGTGCCTTCTGTTCCTGGGCATCGCGATGTTCAACCGTAAGCAGAAATTCTTCATCGATACGATCTGATGCAGATCTCTCAACGTGCAAATAGTATAGCGGCCTCTCAGAGCCTTGCGATGGCTGCGCGCGCGAAGAAAATGCGTGCAGAGGGGATCGACGTGATCAGTATGTCGCTCGGCGAACCTGATATGGATACGCCCGAGCATATTCGTCGTGCGGCTCAAGAGGCGATAGACAACCATTGGTCGCACTATGGTCCTGTGCC
>DFGU01000100.1 GCA_002371785.1 Bacteroidales bacterium UBA3742 | reverse complement strand
TGTAGATGAAGCGCCATCCGGTCACGCGGTTGTAGGCCGACAGATTATAGTCGATGGCTACGTTATCCGGAGTGTTGCGGTAGGAGACACCATCTGAGAATGCAAGCGTAGAGTGGATTTCATAAAACCACAGCAGCCATTTACCCACCGAGACCGTAGGCTGCGAGAGCGAGAGGAAGCCCGGCATCGACTCGGCAGAGGTAAGCAGATAGGTAGTTGCCAATTCTGCCGAACGTGAGCCCTGCGTTTTGTTATTGGAAACGAACTGGGTCGCGTTTTCCGGATAGTAGGTGCCTGCATTTCCTGACGTTATAGCATTAATCGGCGCATACCAACCCACAGGGTATTTACCGGAGGTATTGGTATTGTCGTTGGTATAGTCCTTCCAGTTCTCGAATCCCATGTCGAAGTAGTTGTCGTTCGGGTAGAAGAAGGTGACGAGATAGGTATGTTGGAACTCATCTTCATCACCGGCCGTAACAGTCAGTTTGACCCACTTGTCGTTGGCATCCACATCGACGAATGCACCGGTCTGTTCGGTAAAGGTAACGTCGGCATGTACGCTATCGGTACTGGAGAGGACATAGCTGTAACGATCGGATGCAAACTGGGCGATGGAGACGCCGCCTACCCGGATATCAAGCAGTTGAGCCGGATCAAGCGGATTGACGTTAGGCGTCAGCGTATAGACCATATTGGCCTCGTCGGGATCGGCAGAATGGACGGTGATGGTCGTAGGCGAGAGGATGCCTCCGCTAACGATCTCCACCTTCTGCTCGGGATAGTTCTTGGTGACGGACAGTACGTCGAACGTGGTCGTTCCGTACGGCAGGTCGATCGTGAAATCGGGTCCCTGCGTCAAATCGAGTGCTCCAAGTCCATCGAGCACGATAGCCAGCAGTTGGTTGGCCTTACCGGGCAGGGCAACGCGATAGGTGAAGGTATAGGTAGCCTGGGTGCCATCCTGAGCCGTCACCACAACGGACGAGGTCTGGCCGATAGGTGCCTCGGTGATCAGGAGCGACTGCTCGGGTTCAGCCCGCTCGACGGTAATGGTCGGCGAGACAGTAGTGCCGTACGGCAACTGGATATCGGCGTAATGGTGTTGCGCGGTATCGAACGAGATGGTAGCCCCTTCTATCTCGATGCTCAGCAGTTCGGTGCTGGACGATTTGGCCACGGGGAAAGCGATACGATAGGTCTTGGACGTAGTGCCATCAGCCGCCAGGACATGGATGGTGGTGGTATGATCCACTTGTCTGTGTGCAACGGTAATGGTCTGCGCATTCTGGCCGGCTACGGGTACGACAGCCGGTACCTGATAAGTGCGGTACGGCAGGGGATAGGTGTAGTCGTACTGATCGGGGCGGAAGGCATCGTAGGCCAAGCCGTCGATAAAGAGGGCTGCCAACGACGCGTTGGACGAAGCTCGGAACGAGTCAACGGGGAATGCCGGTAATGTCACCTGCTCAGACGAGATGAAATGGATCTGATAGACGTTCGGCGTTCCTTCCTCGGGGGTGACAACGATGCGTGCCGTACCGTAGGTGGAAGGTGCAGAGATAGTGATGGTCTGTCCCTCGTCAGGCAGGACGGTGATCTGCGGCATGGTCGCCGTAGGCCACGTGAGCGTATAGTCGAGCAGCGACGGTTCGAAGCCGGAGAGCGGCGCTGCGTCGAGGTAGATCATCTGCAGGAAGGCGTTCTCGGATTTCTGGATCTCGAAGTTGATAAGGTACTGGCGTGTAGAGCCGTCACCGGCCGTTACGACAAGACGAGCCGTCAGGAGCGACTGGTTGACGGAGAGGTTCACCGTCTGGTACTGATCACCCGGCGTATAAGTGATAGCCGGCAGCGTGGACGTACCGGCAGGGAGGGTGACACGATACGAGAGCGTGTCGGGATCGAAGCCCGGCAGGGAGTCACCGTCCAGCAAGATGGCCGAGAGCGCATTGTTGGACGACTTGACGGTGCGGAACTGCAGACGATAGGTCGTGGTGGCGCCGCTTGCAGCCGTGACCTCGATGCGGGTTGTACCCTCTACTCCACCCTCGATGAGTCGTACCGTCTGGTAGGGGTCTCCTTCAGTCCATGTGATCTGCGGCAGACTGGTCGTACCGAGCGGGAGCGTGACGCTATAGACGGTTTGCTCGGGCGAGAATCCCGGCAGCGGAGCACCGTCCAGCGAGATACCGGCCAGATAGGAATAGGACGAAGCCTCGATCTTATAGGTCAGCTTGTAGGTCTTGGAGAGCGTCGAACCGGGGAGCGACACATGGATCTGCGCACCCGACTCCAGGCTGTTGTTGAGCAACTGGATGGTCTGAGCACTAGCCGGATAAGCCGACTCCCAGGTCACGGTTGGAGCCTGGGTCGTTCCGAGCGGCAGGGAGACGGAATAGTTGGATTTCGACGGCTGGAAGCCCGGCAGAGGACTGCCATCGAGGAATATGTTTTGGAGCGTTACATCCGTAAGCGCAGCGATAGAGAACGAGAGCGTATAGGTCTGGGTCGTTGTGCCATCACCGGCTGTAACGAGGATGGTCGCCGAACCGGTAGGCGATGTAGGCTGCGTGATCTGAACCGTAGCCGTAGCATCCTGAGCCGAAGCCGTAACAACGGGAACGTCGGTGGTGCCATAAGGCAGCGCTACGTCGTAGGACGTGAGATAGGCGTTGAAGCCGGAGATAGTCTGTCCGTTGACCTGGATGTCCGACAGACGCGCGTTGTTAGATGTCTGGGAAACGAATTTGATGCGATAGGTAGAGGTGGACGAACCATCTTCAGCCGTGACGGTAATGATAGTCGGCTCACCATCCACCTGGCCGTAGGTGATGCTACACTCGTTGGTGCCGAGTCGGCGTCCGGGGAAGGCCGTCTTGTTACCGCGTACGTTGGTGATCGATCCGGCTCCGCGTACGGCAGACACCTCGGGTATCACGGTAGCACCTTGGCCGAGCGAATAGATCTGCTCACCGGTCGTATTATTGGGATCAAAGGCTTTCCATTCGCGTCCATCTACGTAGATCTTCTGGACCTTGCTGGAATAGATGAGTTGGATATCATCCACGTCGAGCGTACTACCGGCATACTGGCCGCTATTGGCACGGAAGTTAGGATAGTTACCGGCCGAGAGGATCACGTTACATTTCTCGGGAGTATCGTCGTTGAGATAGTAGATAGGCACTACGATACGGGTCCAGTTGCCATAGGCTTTCTTCTGATAGACCCAACCTTCGGCGATCTGCTTGGCTTGTACCTTGGTCTCGCACTCGTTGCCGTTGGTGGCCTGACGGATATCCGACTCCTCGTCCACGATATAAGCGGCTGCGCTGGAGACGTTCGAGAGGTCGGTACACGAGAGGTTCTTGGCCTTATAGGACTTACCGCGAGAGGTACCCGACCAGGAATAGAAGACGAGGTTGAAGTTCTCATCCTTGGTATGGTCACCGGCCGCACTTTCAACCGAACTGTCGTAGTAACGCTTCACCCAAACCACCATAGAGTCAGGGCGATACGTCCATGCTATTCCGCCGTACGTACCGGCTGTAGCATCTTCGATAGAGGTCAGACTGGAGACATATGCCCAGGGATGGCCGAGTGCCACGTAGCCCGGAGAGGTAGCACCAATACCCAGGACGCCGACAAACTGGTCCTGGATCTTGAGGGCATGGCCGCTGCGACCGGTCGTCTTATGGGCGAAGTTTTTATCCACACCCATCTGGGAAACGTTGGAGAAGTTCCAATATTTCGGTTGCTCTTTTCCGTCGAACTGAGCACCCGACCAATCCTCAAACCCAGGGTCGGGAAGCTGCTGTGCATAGGCCGTCACGGTCAGCATAGACGTCAATAGGACTAATACTACTTGCAGAAAACTCCTCATACACAGAGATCCGCCTTGTAAAAATTTACGCATATTAAGATTTATATTAAATTTCTTATGATTTTTGCCTTCAAAAAGGCACAAATTTTATCGGGTGCAAAATTACTGCTTTTTCTGCACCCCCACAATAGCGTTTATTACGAAAAAGGCTACGATTGTTAAGCGCGCGCAAAAAATAGGCGCGCGGGTATAGAGACGTTATAGTGACAGTATAGTAGTCGCCTATTAGAAACATATTAAAAGTTTATTAAAATCGGAATAATAGCCTAATAACAACCTATTAATAACCTAATAATAGCCTAATAATAGCATAATAATAGCATAGTATAATACTGACAAAAGAGGGAGAATAGAGGGGTGAAGGATAAAGGGTGGATAAAGAGTGGATAAAGGGTGGATAAAGGGTGGATAAAACAGGAAATCACCGCCTTTACGGTGAAAGACGGTGATGATATGAACTATAAAAGAGAATAATTATGCTGTCGGCGGAGCGGGATTAGAATGCGACACCATACTCATAGATAGCATCGCTCGGGATATCAATTTGATCATTCCAATAGATACAGGTTCGGCTGGCATCCAATTGTGCATTTTCAAATAAGCCGTGCTGGGTTTTTAAGTCACGGAAAGCAGGCAAAGTATTGATATCGTCAGCTACATCATAACGAACCCGTCGCCCGTTATCAAACGAGACTAGCAACTGAAAACCATCTAAAGGTTGATATGACTGAATACGAGGTATCATAGGATTAATCTTGTAAAGGCGGGAGTTTAACAATCTTCTGGGTATTCCACATATTTTGCAGTTCGTCTCTATGCAACATCAGCCACTCCTTAATCATTTTCTGCGCGCGATTAGGCATATCACCCTCCATCATTTCAAAGGTGTTAATATCAAACAAGCCCACATAATCGTCATATAACGCATGGATATGCGCCGGTTCATGTTCTTTGGGCTTGAAAAACATCTTGATAATAATTCCGTAGAATCGTGTTACTTCAGGCATAATGGCTATATAATTTTTGTTTTCGGGTGCAAAGGTACAACAAAAAAATGAGATATGCAAATTTATCCCATAAAAAAGTTTCATTTTTGTATGTTTTTGTATGTTTTTGCATGTGAATCATTCATTTTAGCCCACAGATTGGACGGATTGGACGGATTTTTGATGGGGTCAACAATTGACAACAATTAGCCAACAATTTTTTCTTCGCGCTGTTGCGCGAAGCAGGGAACGAAGTATCTATTTGTCAAAAAAAGATCAAAAATGGGGCAAAAAAATCCCACACTCTATGAGCAGGGGATGAGAGCCATGCGGATCTGGTGATAAAAATATCACCAAAATGCACGATGAAAGAAAGCGCACATGAAAGTGCGCACAGAGACGCTATAGAATAGAAAATCCCCCACTCTACGGGAGAGAGGGGGATTGGAGAGCCAAGCCGGGCTGGATCCGAGCAGGGAGATACCATGCGGGGCGGGATGCCGCCAAGCTTGGCGGATGGATAGGAAACTATAGGACGCTATAGGACGCTATAAGAAACTAAAGGGAGGCGAGGCGGCGTTTTTTATCCGCCAAGATTGGACGGACACATGAGAAAACGCCGAATGGTAAGGAATAGGATAAAGAGAGACAAAAAATCCGAGGCGCGGGGAGCGTCTCGGATGGAGATGAGTGAAATTCAAATATTCTATAATATGAATAGTACTCCTATTTTGATAAATTATTTTAAGAATTCTGCGAAACCCAAACGATAGAAGTTCACTGTTTTATAGCGAGGTTTGAGCGTAAGCTCTACTGTTTTTCCATTCCGCTTCACCGTTACTTTTACATCATGGCACCAAAATTGAGCTGCCCCCTCAATGGTACCTGTGTTATTCAGTACATCGCGCTCCTCATCAAACCACACTATTGCTGCATTCTTCCATTTTAATGTCTCCGAAGATCCAAGTTTCCATTTTTGTTCGTACGTGTCAAAATAAGCGCCTCTATATGAAAATTCTGCTTTTTTTATCACGTCCCCTTTTTGAAAACCAGCCGCTTCGGCTCTAGAACCAGGCAACACATCCCCTACTACATTCCATTTTTCCTCATCTGCTACAAGTCCGGATTTTTCAAATAGTATATATGAAGAACTCCGATACCTATCATATGGAGGGAATGACGTTCGACTTGCATAAGCCTTATACTCGTCCATCATACTGAAATTTTGACTGGGATTTACGACATATCGGGTGGCTGTAAATTGCCAAACTATGGGAGCATAAGAAATGGACTTATCATTTATTCTCTTTGCATCTAATGCGGCTAACTCAAAAAATATATCTGCTGTTTTTGTCGTTTCCGTATATCCTCCTTCGTGTATTGTCTGATTTTGTTGTTTGGTAACGAAGTCATATCTTTTTGTTAAATAATTATAGTGTGATTTCGTAGTACTACCTGTATTCACAGTACGAGATGTAGGCGGTATATAGGTAGAAGAAATCTTTTCATCTGCATTTTTGGCGATTGTAAAGATGATGTCCGGGTTCTTTGTGTCACGTATCATACCAAACCACTTTGGAATTTGATCCAAAATCTTTGTATCATTTAATGGATCATCTCCAACAATAAGGTAATCATACTTGCGCATTTTCCGAAAATCAATATTTCTATCCGCTACCTCATTGGATTGGTATTTTGCAGCAGATCCCGTGCTACCACCTAATCCTGTTCTAATGTAATTTTTCCAAACACTATCGAGTTCTCTTTTAACAATATAGCGTTGCGCGAATTGTTCTCCTTTTCGGTTTTCTAATGTAAGCTTAAACTCATCTGATTTATCTACGATTGCATAGAATTCGTTAGGTGTCATATTTAAGGCAGATTTATCATTAACTGATATGATGATATCTGCTAAGTTTGGGAAATAAGCAGTTTCACTACTAATAGGTTCGAATGTTTCTGCATGCCTTTCATCATCAATATAATAATAGTGCGGATCCGCTACCGTAAGATACCCTTGACCCCAATCAGGGTAGGCCTCGACATCTATCACATGTTTGTAACGTCCGCCAGGATAATCTTGAGCATGCGGAAAAGAAATTCCTAATAATAATGACAATACCAAAAGTAATGTGCGTTTCATTGTGCTTAAAAGATTGTTGCTTTGCTGCAGCCTTAAACAAAGCTGTAAACGATAAAAGCGCAGGGCTGCTATGCCACACACCCGAAATGACGGTCTTAGGAAACCTTGCAACAAAGATATATGGAAAGCAGTCCCACGTATAAACGCAGGAACGCTTCACCGTACACTCTTGTTGCTTTGAAAAGTTCCTAAGTTTTCAGTTTCAAGAGTAAAGCAAAACGCTTCGTTATTTCAATATGTCTGCGCAACGCTTTGCGCCTTTGGATCGGTCATATATGGCCGATACATTACTCCGGTTTTACGTCATGGATAGGACGGTATTTCAATTTCGGGTGCAAAGATACAACAAAAAAATGAGATATGCAAATAAATTTGCAAAAAATGGCAAAATTGCCACAAAAGAGGCGATTTACTTCTGGGCGAGGCGATGGAGGTGGCAGAGCATGAGGGAGCCGTCTTCACGGCGGAGGTGCATGCCGTTACCCTCGCAGAAAGAGAAAGCCTTGCAAGACTTGCAGGGTTCTTGTTTGCGCATCCATGAACGGTCGCGATAGGATTGGAAGCCGTTTTCCCAGACTTGCCAGAACGAGTCGCGATAGATATTTCCCTGGTAGTACTTGCCACGAATGGAGGTGCAAGCCGATATACTGCCATCAATCAGAATGGAGGCTACGGAGATACCTGCGGCACATTGATAGAGATGGTCACGGACGCGTCCTTCGTATGTCCCCAGGTAGCCTTCGCAAGAATAGGACACATGCCGTCCGGCTTCGCGTTCGGAGACGATGAAGTCCATGAGCGTCTGGAATTGCGGATCGGTGAGCAGCAGTTCCGGATTCTCGGCTGCACGTCCCATAGGATCGATGCCGAAGATACGCCAGTCGCGCACGCCGAGCGACCAAAGTAGGTCACGGATAGCAGGCAGGTGGTCGATGGTGCGCTGGTTGACGCAAGTGACGACGTCCCAGGCAAGGGGTCGTTGGTCGTTAGTCGTTGGTAGTTGGTCGTTAGTCGTTGGTCGTTGGTCGTTAGTCGTTGGTCGTTGGCTGTTAGTCGATAGTTGTTGGTTGTATTCGGCGATGAGGCGGATGGCGCGGGTGGCACCCTGGAAAGCGAGGGGATGTTGGCGAAGCCAGACGTGGTCAGCTTCCAGTCCGTCGCAAGAGACGGTGATAGAACGAAGGCCGGCATCGACAAGTTCACGGAAGCGCTTTTCGTTGAGGGCAAGTCCGTTGGTGACCATACCCCAGGGATAGCCGCGTTGCATAAGGGCGCGACCGATATCGGCCAAGTCCTTGCGCATCAGGGGTTCACCACCGGAGATGATGATGAGCACCTGACGGGGATCAACATGCGGCGTGATCTCGGTGTCGATGACGTGGAGGAAGTCTTCGGCCGGCATGTCAGGCGTCTCGACGGAGGCGATGCAATCGCTTCCGCAATGCAGACAATGCACATTGCAGCGAAGGGTGGACTCCCAGAAGAGTTGCTGAAGCGGATGGAGTTGCTTGAGGTTAGTGCGCCTCAGACTCTCCAGCCACAACGCTATTTTCAGACGAAGCTTCATAGATCTGTTGTTCTATCTTCTGTTTCGACTTTTGCGAATCGGGGTTATACTCACGATACCACTCCTCGTCATAAGGAGCGGGGGCATAACATGCCGCGAAGGTGAACGCGACGCCGGTGAGCATACATAACTTGATGCCCGTGCGGAGGATTTTGTCGATCAGGGTGCGCATAGTGTGTCGGGGTTTTCAAATTCCGGTGCAAAGGTACGACTTTTTTGCGAGATATGCAAATTTTAGGGTTGGGATTTTTCTTGGGAAAGTACAAAATCCGCTTTTACATAGGCGTTGTAGCGGGTATAACCGGCAACGGTTCGAATGGTGTCGTAGGCGACGGGGACAAAGCGTTGTTGCTCTTGGTAGAGACCCGTGGAGTCGGTGGCGACCACCGTGACTTCGACGGGCAATTCGCGTCCGCGGTAACGAATAATGGTGTACTGACCGGCCGAGTCGGTAATGGCACAATTGTAGGAAAGGATCTCGCGTTCGTTGGGTTCACGCACGCCGGGAACAGAGATATAGATGCCGGGCAGAGCGACATTGGCGGTATCGGTGACACGACCCGAGATGATCATGCGCGGAGCACCTTTACCGGCGGGACCGCCCGGGTCGGCAATAGGAGCGTCCTTCACAGAACAGCCGATGAGGCAAAGGGCGATGAGTAGTATAGGAAGGGTGTGTTTCATAGTCGTTTGAAGAATTTAGTCATCGTGGTACCTATATTGGTTTCGACCTGCAGAACATAATATCCGGCAGGCAAGAGGTTGAGCGATTCGAGCGACGTGCCCCACAGCCGGCCGTTAAGATCGACCAGAGTGATGCGGGTAACTTGGAAGTGTCCGACAAAGTCGGTTTTCCAGCAACCGATGCGGATGGTATAGTCGCCGGTGCGGGTGATGGGACAGGTGACGGTGCCGTAACTGAGGTCGTAGAAATAGTCCTGTCCGGCCTGTTCGCTGGCTGTCTCTTGGACTACGACGTAGGAGACGGCATCTTGCTGGGTCCGGATGAGCAGGGTGTTGCCGACGAGGGACGCCCGGAACTGATTCGGGTCGGTGGGATCGGGTGTGCTGCCGTCAGGGTTATCCATGGGTAGGTAAGGGAAAACCGACATCGTGAGGGGGATGGGGATGGTGTCGTTGGCCCAAGCGGGAACGATGAGGCTGAGGAACAATATGGAGAGGAGTAACTTACGCATGGAGGGGTTCGTGGGCGATAGAGAACAAGGTGGATTGCAGGTCCTTGACACTAACGCCAAGACGCTTGGCAATGAGGTATTTATCTTTTCCGATACCACTCTCGGCGCGATAAAGCACCTCGGCCATCTGAGCATAGGAGAGGCCGATAAGCACGAGGACGCAGATACGTATCTCGCGTTCGGAGAGTTCGCGGCGTTCGAGTTTTAGGACTATGCCCCCAAGGCGCTCGTTGCAGATGGCGCTGAATTGCGGATAGTCGTTCCATCGCAGTTCTTCGCGCAAGTTGGGACATTGTCGCAGGATACGACATTGATTCTCGAGCGTGTTGAGGCGGCGATAGCGGAGCCAGAAGAACAGGAGTGTCAGGGCAACCGCAAGCAGTATGGGAGCAGCAATCAGGACGGATAGGATTTCCGGACGCATAGGCGCGTTCTCAGGAAGCAGGGATGCCTCCGCCAGTTGGACAGCCTGCATCCATTCGGGGCTGTTGCGTTCGAGCGAGCGCTGAACGTCGGTACGCGTTTCCGCGAGGGCTCGGATATCGTTGGCCTCGGCCTCGGCGTTGCAATGTGCGAGTACGTAGAGGGCATCGTCCAGATAGCGGGGATTGGTAGTTTGGGCACAAACCAGACGCGCATAGTGAACGGCTGAGTCGTTCTGCTCCAGGAAGGCGTAGGTTTGCGCCAAGAGGATGTCAAAATAGACCGAACGAGTCGGCGACTGACGGATATAGTAGATCACCGAATCATATTCAGCCGCATAGAGGCATGCCGCAGCACGGGATTCGAGCACTTTGTGCTGCACGGCGGTATCGGGGCAAATGGAGAGAGCCGAGTCGATGAGCAGGAAGGCTTCGGTTTTATGGGACTGGACGGCCTGCTCCCATGCCATATTGTTGAGGGCATAGGCTTGTGCAAGGGTATCGTGAGCGAGGGCAAATTGCAGGAGGGATTGCTCGTAAAGGGCATAGGCCAAATCGTGCCGCTCGGCTATTCGGCACATCGTTGCCATGTTGCTATAGGAGCGGGCCCGAAAGGTATATTCTTGGGAACGGACGCGCGTGGCGGCAATGAAAGCCTGCATCGCCTCGACGGGTTGGTTCTTCTCGCGCAATTCGCGTCCGCGGAGATAATACGACTCTGCCGTAGGAGAGGTACAAGCCACCCACCCTACGGCAAAAATCAG
>DFGU01000062.1:971-4561 GCA_002371785.1 Bacteroidales bacterium UBA3742 | reverse complement strand
CCACTCGTCGTTTGACGAACAAATAGAGAGAGAGTTATGCGAGTAATAGCCTATTATCTGCCGCAGTTTCATGCGATACCGGAGAACGATGCCTGGTGGGGAAAAGACTTCACCGAATGGGTGAGCGTGCGTAACGGGCGTCCGCTCTATCGGGGACATCAGCAACCCATCGAACCCGGTGAACTGGGCTATTACAACCTGCTGGATGCGGATATCAAAGAGCGTCAAGCCGAATTGGCACGCGAGGCCGGGGTAGAGGGATTTTGCTACTGGCATTATTGGTTTGGCGGTAAGGAGTTGTTGGAAAAGCCCCTGCAGCAAGTGATGGCAAGCGGCCGTCCCGACTTGCCGTTCTGCCTCGGTTGGGCCAACGAGAGTTGGAAAGCCAAAACCTGGCTCGACCAACAGAAAGCCCCTGACCGTATGCTCATTGAGCAGACCTACTCGCCGGAAGATGACCGTGCGCATTTTGAATCCATCCTGCCTATGCTGCGCGACAAGCGCTATATACAAGTGGACGGCAAGCCGCTACTGATGGTCTATCGGCCGTTTGACCTGCCGGACGGTAAAGCCTGGACGGCTCGTTGGCAGCAGATGGCTAAGGAGGCGGGACTGAAGGGACTGTATCTGTTAGGCCATGTAGCGTATCAAAAGCAGATAGACGATGTGCTACAGATGGGATTCGACAGCGTCAACCTGGTGCCGCTGGGCGATACGAAGCGCAATAAATGTCTGGCTTTGCGCCACTTGCCCACGCTGATACGTCACCTGCTGGGTAAGTCGCCGCTCGTATATGACTATGCACGGGCTATACGCGTCTTTGCTTCGCCCGTCATGCGACGCGAAGAGGTGGTGCCGACCATCCTGCCCGGATGGGATCATTCGCCCCGCAGCCGTATGCGCGCCTTCATCATGGATCATCCTACGCCGGAAGCTTTCCGGAAGCATGTAGAGGCCATCAAAGGGATCGTAGATAAGAAACAGAACCAACTCGTCATGCTCAAGTCCTGGAACGAATGGGGCGAAGGCAACTACATAGAGCCGGATGCTCGCTGGGGAAGACAATATATTGATGTTTTAGGAGAAGTACAAAGCCGATGAGAGTGACATTTGACAATATAATCTTTTCACTTCAGCGTTACGGAGGTATCTCCGTGGTGTGGAATGAATTGTTATCGCGTGCGCGAGTGGACAAGGATTTGCAGGTGACGGAACTCGATTATCGCGAAGCATTGGAGCCGAGGTGGATGGAGCGGTACCGCATACCAGCCTATACAGCAGAAGAACCCTCTATTTTCCACTCCTCCTATTTCCGGATCCTGCCGCAGCAGGGGGTGCATAATGTGACCACCGTGCATGATCTGACCTATCATTTCTACCGAAAGGGTCTGGCCAAGGCGGTGCATCTTTGGGAAGAAGAGCGAGCACTGCGGCATAGCGAGGCAGTCATCTGCATCAGCGAGAATACCAAACGCGATCTGATGCGTTTCTATCCATGGTTGCAAGAGGACCGGATCCATGTGGTGTACAACGGCGTGAGTGAGGCATTTGCCCCGATTCCATCGGCACAAAAGAAAGGATACCTGCTCTTCATTGGCAATAGTATGGTGGATTACAAACGCTACGATGTGGCGCAAGAAGTGGCACGTCTGACGGGATTGGAGTTGCGCACCCCTACCTGCGTCTCGCAAGCGGAACTGAATACGTTCTACAATGAGGCCCTGTGCCTGTTGTACCCTTCGGACTATGAGGGATTCGGTTTGCCGATTCTGGAAGCACAGAAAGCCGGTTGTCCGGTTATTGCCCAAGGCCGCTCCTCTATCCCCGAAGTGATGGGTGAGGGCGGATGGATGGTGCAGCCCGATACACCGCACCGAATGGCGCAAGAGATGGCAGCTATCGTTGGCGAGATACAATCGCGCTCCACGCAGCAGATGATTCAGAAAGGAATGGAGAACGCCAAGCGGTTCTCCTGGGATAAGACATACCTACAGACTAAACAAGTATATGAAAATATCTATCATAACCATCACCTACAATAGCGCCCGTACCCTACAGCGAGCATTAGACAGTGTGCAGAGCCAGACCTACAAGGATATTGAGCATATCATTGTAGACGGTGCTTCGACTGATGGTACGAAGGAACTGATTGAGGACTATGCCAAGGCGCATAAGAACGTGCGATGGGTGTCGGAGAAGGACAAAGGTATCTACGATGCGCTCAACAAGGGTATCCGCATGGCTACGGGCGATGCCATCGGTTTTCTGCATTCCGACGACGTGTTCTACAGCACGGACTCGGTAGCGCATATCGCCCGGGCGCTGGAGGAAGAGGGTGTGCAGGTGGTGTATGGCGACCTGCAGTACTGCAACGGTGAGAAAGTGGTGCGCCGCTGGAAGAGCAACGACTTCAATCCATGTGCACTCAAATACGGCTGGATGCCGCCTCACCCGACGGTCTATGTGCGGCGCGAGGTATATCAGGAGGTAGGCGAATACGACGAGTGGTTTCGTATCTCGGCCGACTACGACATGATGCTTCGCATCTTCACGGCCGGTTACCGGAGTCGTTACCTGCCGGAAGTGCTGGTGTCGATGGAAGTGGGCGGTGCCAGCAACAAGAACACCAAGGCTCGACTCTCCAAGACCCAGGAAGACTATATCGTGCTGAAGAAAAACCACGTAGGGGCAGGCTATCTGACCGTGGCCTGCAAACAACTGCGCAAAGTAAAGCAGTTTATCCGCAAAGAGTAAAAGCGATGCTCAATATATCGATCGTACTATATCATCCGCGTTGGGAACAGGAGGTGCTGCCTCTTGTGGAGGAACTGTTGCGCGTCAAGAACCTCAGGAAACTGTACCTGATTGATAATTCGGAGGAGAAGGCGACCGGCGAATGGTTGGAGGCTAAAGGCGAAAGGCTAAAGGCGAAGGGGCAGAAGTTGCGCTATATCTTCAACGGTCAGAATTTGGGTTATGGTCGGGCGCATAATATAGCGCTACGGGAGAGCGTGTTCTACAAGACGCCATTTCACCTCGTGATGAACAGCGACATCCGGGTGCAGGCGGAGGATATCGACCAGATGCACGACTTTATGATGCAGACGCCGGAGGTGGGGCAACTCATGCCGCGCGTGGTCTCGCCTGACGGACAGCAGCAGTACCTGGCCAAGCGCCTACCGACACCGCTGGATGTCTTTGGACGTCGTTTCCTGCCGACATGGATGATGGCGCGTAGAAACCGCCATTATGAGTTGCGTGACCTGGACCTAACCCGTCCGCAGAATGCGCCGTACCTGAGCGGCTGCTTTATGTTTCTGAGAATGGAAGCGGTGCTCCAGGCCCGGCTGTTCGACGAGCGCTACTTCATGTACCCCGAAGATATCGACCTGACGCGCACCATTCATCGCAACTGGCTCACGCTCTACTATCCGGCTTGGACTATTACGCACGCACATACGCGGGCATCTTATAAGGAAAAGCACATGCTCCGAATTCATATCCGGAACATGTGCCGCTATTTCAATAAGTGGGGATGGTTGTTCGATAAAGAGCGCACGCTCTTCAACAATAGCCTATAACCCGTAACC